>NZ_JCAXEW010000039.1:0-13971 GCF_059759275.1 Ferdinandcohnia sp. GQ5 | reverse complement strand
TTACGCATGAAAAAGAGGCTGGAAATGTACTTCATTGATCTTATGAAAAGGAAAAAGCATTCGATTTTGAATCCGAATCCCCTTCATCGAGCTTATGAAGAGGAAAAAGCATACGAGTTTGAATCCGAATCCCCTTCATCGAGCTTATGAAGAGGAAAAAGCATTCGATTTTGAATCCGAATCTCCTTCATCGGACTAATGAAGAGTAAAAAGCATCCGGTTTTGAATCCAAATCCTCTTCATCGGGTTTATGAAGAGTAAAAAGCATCCGATTTTGAACCCGAAACCTCTTCATCGGACTTATGAAGAGTAAAAAGCATCCGGTTGCGAATCCGAATCCCCTTCATCGGACTTATGAAGAGGAAAAAGCACAAAAATTTGAATCTGAATCCTCTTCATCGGACTTATGAAGAGGAAAGTGTATCCGGTTTTGAATCTGAATCCTCTTCATCGGACTAATGAAGAGTAAACAGCATCCGGTTTTGAATCCAAATCCTCTTCATCGATCAAATGAGGTGGAAATAGCACAAAAATTTGAACCAGAATGCCCTTCATTGATCATACAAAAAGGAAAAAGCGTAAGATACCTCTACACTTCCTCTTCATAAAGTTAGCCCTGTCCAGGCATTCATCAAATTTTATCCGATTTAATTATTATTCAAATTCCTCGACCATTTCTTTAATTGTGAACTTTAGGCCGTAATAGGCATATAGAGCAGTCATCACGCTTGGGAATCCAAAGCGGGTTCCATCATCATCGGGGATGAGTGGCTTTTGTAGCTTGCTATCGATATGAATATCGACGCTTTTCTCAAGAGTACGTTCATCTTCCGCTTTTACAATTGCCGAAATCGCTACGGTTTGGATCCCATTACCGCGCAGTTCTTCTGCAAGCTTAATCGCATCTTCATCGGTACAAAATCTTGTGATTAATAGAACAGAGTCAATATCTTCGATTTCGTTCATTTTTTCATCAGTAAATAATGGCTTTGCAGATTTTAAGGGTTCAGCCCCAGCCAGCGCCTCGGTAGCAACTGCTGCCATTTCGCCAAAACCATGTACGAAGACTGTGCCATCGCTAATGACTGACTGAGCCAGAATTCTTGCCCCATCCTCCATATTCATTTCCTCATGCTCCATTATTCTCTTAAATTGACCTTGAAGTTGTGTAGTAAAAATTTTTAACATAAATGTATATTTCCTTTCTTGTCGATAGACTTATTTCCATATATTATCATAATAACGTTATACAAAAAAAATAAGAAATGATGTCGAAATTTGTAGTATTAATTGTTTCGGTCTTGGAAATAAAAGTTTTTTAGGTAAAAAGCAGGAAATTAAGTAGGTGTGGTAGAATTAAAAATGAATAACGATATAATAATATTCGAAAAAACGAACGTATCTAAAAACGATCGTGAAGACAACGTAATTTATCCAACTATTTTTATCTATTTAAGGGGGGTTATTCAAGAATGTCAGAAAAAATCTTAATTGTGGATGATCAATACGGAATACGGATTCTATTAAATGAAGTTTTTCAAAAAGAAGGTTATAAGACATTCCAAGCAGCTAATGGAGTACAAGCAATTGATATTGTTCAAAAGCACTCTCCGGATTTGGTCTTGTTAGATATGAAAATCCCTGGTATGGATGGGATTGAAATACTAAAAAGACTGAAAAAAATAAACCAGGATATTCGGGTAATCATTATGACAGCTTATGGTGAACTTGATATGATCCAAGAAGCGAAAGATTTGGGAGCAATTACACATTTTGCAAAGCCGTTTGACATTGACGAGCTTCGAGAAGCAGTAAGAGCAAATATCCCATTAAAATCTGAATAAAAAACTTAAAAAATACAAAATACTGGTATGAACAAAATGGAAACGCTTCACGAAAAAGATGTGAAACATTCCTGTATTGCGAAATCAAAATCTTGTGATATGCTTAGTACTGTATTGTTGCTATTCCTTAACACAAAGGGCATTTTTGTGTGCTTTTTGTCTGTTAATTTCTAACAAAAGCTTACATATTATGATTTTTTTCGGTCATTCTATTAGGTGATACGAACTCAATGGGAATAGGTAAACAATAACCCGGTGAGACTTTGCCGTGGTTCTATCGTGTATAGGGATAATGCCTTAATTTACACAATAAAACGGTACAAAAGGAGGAAATTCACATGCCTTTGGTTTCAATGAAAGAAATGCTTGAAAAAGCAAAAGCAGAAGGGTATGCAGTAGGTCAATTTAACATTAACAATCTTGAATTTACACAAGCTATTTTACGAGCTGCTCAAGAAGAAAATTCACCAGTTATTCTTGGTGTTTCTGAAGGTGCTGGCCGATATATGGGTGGATTCAAAGTTGTAGTAGCAATGGTTAAAGCGATTATGGAAGAATCCAATATCACAGTTCCGGTTGCTATTCATCTTGATCATGGTTCTTCATTCGAGAATTGTGCAAAAGCTATTCATGCTGGATTCACATCTGTTATGATTGATGCTTCTCATCATCCATTTGAAGAGAACATTGCGATAACTTCTAAAGTAGTTGAGCTTGCACATTTCCACGGAGTTTCTGTAGAAGCTGAGCTTGGTACTGTTGGTGGACAAGAAGATGACGTAATAGCTGAAGGTGTTATCTATGCGGATGTTAATGAGTGTGTTGAGCTTGTTAACCGCACTGGTATCGATTGCTTAGCTCCAGCTTTAGGTTCCGTTCACGGTCCTTACAAAGGTGAACCAAACCTTGGTTTCAAAGAGATGGAAGAAATTGGTAACAAAACTGGTTTACCGCTTGTACTTCACGGTGGAACCGGTATTCCAACAAAAGATATTCAAAAATCAATCTCTCTTGGAACAGCTAAAATCAACGTAAACACAGAAAACCAAATTTCTTCAGCAAAAACAGTTCGTGAAACTCTAGCTGCTAAGCCAAATGAGTATGATCCACGTAAATACTTAGGACCTGCTCGTGATGCAATTCGTGAAACAGTTAAAGGCAAAATGCGTGAATTTGGTTCCTCTGGAAAAGCTAACGCGTAAGTAACCTTTTGGATGTAGAAAACGTCTAATTAAATAGATTGGAGAATGGTCTCCAACCCCAAAAAAACCGCTTATTTCCTGTTATTGACAACATGATTTGGAGATAGCGGTTTTCTTGCGTTATAATAAGAAAAGCGAAAGACGCTCAAGTATCGGCGATAAGCACTAGACAGGTACGGATAGAAGGCGCATTTTTCCGCCTTCAGAAGTGCATGGCTTGTGACCTCGAGCCGATAGCGGCTGGAGCTAGACAGTACGAATTGCGCAAGGAGCCTTTTGGAAAAACCTTGCCGTATTAGATGGGAGTCTAGGGGTAATTACAGGTAATCAAACACAAAAAAAGTGGAAGGAGCTGATTTGTGTAACTTACCCATAAAAACTGAAACTTAGACGAACGCTATAACGTATAACTAGAAAAGCGCTAAGCGCGCCCGTTAATCGGCGAGCATTTTACCTTCCGAAGCGATTGGCTTAGACCAAAGAGCCGATGGCGCATGGGGCTAGACAAGACATTGACCTTCAACAAGAATCACTTCAAACACACTAAGTGCCACATAAAATGATCTCAATTTGAATATGAAATAAGAGCAATGCTTTTGTAGTACGAACTTAGACCTATTGATTTTATCCTCTTTAGGTGGATTTGCTTGTTTTGATGAAAAAGGATAAAATGATACATGATTTTCTTATTTTCATGTAAACTAAGAGTTAATACTCGTGCAGTTAATCTATGTTAAAATATACCAATTCAAGTGAAGTGTCGTTACGATTGTGTAACGTAAATAAGGGAAAAGAACTGCCTAAAGCTAGTTTTCTTCCGGAAAATATTCCGGACAGGTTGTATCCGTGGCAATTCAAGGATTCCCTTACAAAACCGTCATCTTCGCTAGAAGGGAGCCACATATGGAAAAACTAAAAATAGCAGGCGGTTATCCACTAAAAGGATCTGTAAAAATCAGCGGGGCAAAGAATAGTGCAGTTGCCCTGATTCCAGCAACAATCCTAGCAGAAACGCCGGTAACAATTGAGGGGCTACCAGATATTTCGGACGTGCAAATTTTAGGAGATTTGCTTGAAGAGATTGGTGGTCACGTATCAATAAGTAAAGAAGAAGTTTATGTTGACCCGACAAATATTGTCTCAATGCCACTACCAAATGGTAAAGTCAAAAAGCTTCGTGCGTCCTATTATTTAATGGGGGCAATGCTAGGTCGTTTTAAAAAGGCAGTTATCGGTCTACCAGGTGGATGTCACCTAGGTCCACGACCAATTGACCAGCATATTAAAGGCTTCGAAGCGCTTGGGGCTAAAGTGACAAATGAGCAAGGAGCAATCTACCTTCGAGCTGATGAGTTAAGAGGTGCCCGCATTTACCTTGATGTTGTAAGTGTTGGAGCAACTATTAATATCATGTTAGCAGCAGTGCGTGCTAAAGGTCGTACTGTCATTGAAAATGCGGCAAAAGAACCTGAAATTATTGATGTGGCAACACTGTTAACAAGCATGGGGGCAAAAATTAAGGGAGCCGGAACAGATGTCATCCGTATTGAAGGTGTAGATTCTCTGCAAGGTTGCCGCCATACGATTATTCCTGACCGCATTGAAGCTGGTACATATATGATTATTGGTGCCGCAATGGGTGAAGGTGTATTAATTGATAATGTCATTCCACTTCACTTGGAATCATTGATTGCAAAATTCCGTGAAATGGGTGTAACTGTTGAAACAAGTGACGACCAAATTTGGGTTGCCAGTAATAAGAATCTAAAGTCTGTTGATATCAAGACACTTGTGTATCCAGGTTTTCCAACGGACCTACAGCAGCCTTTTACATCCTTGCTAACAAAAGCAACTGGAACAGGTGTTGTAACCGATACGATTTATGGTGCTAGATTTAAGCATATCGATGAGCTTCGTCGTATGAACGCCCAAATTAAAGTTGAAGGCCGTTCAGCGATAGTCACTGGACCAGTTCAACTTCAAGGTGCAAAAGTTAAAGCAAGTGATTTACGTGCAGGTGCCTCACTAGTTGTTGCTGGTTTAATGGCAGAAGGTGTAACTGAAATTACTGGCCTTGAGCATATTGACCGTGGCTATAGCCATTTAGAAGAAAAACTAACAGGCTTAGGCGCTACTATTTGGAGAGAAAGCCTAACAGAAGATGAAATTGAACAACTCCAAAATTCATAGAAAAGCGGGTTGACCAGAAACGAGGAAAATCAGATACTCCAACGCAAGAGAAGCCATTTGCCTCTGAAGGAAAAGTTGAAGTTTATCGGATTTCTAGCCGCCTGATCTATATGTAATTATATAGAAACTCAAACTCCCACTACAAAAAGTGGGAGTTTTCATGTATCCTTAAGAAGAAAAGTCCAGACGAGCGTATAGCGACGTACGGACTGAGGCACACATGATGTGGGTGTGGCGTACTTAGTCTGTGAACCTTGCCTCTCAAGGAGATAAAGGAAACACGGCGAGTGGCGCGAGCCGATGTTGAGCTTATCGTACGGAAGGTGTGGGAAGTTTTGCTAGTTGCTGCGAGTCGGAGCTAGACAGATGGAAAAGTAGAGAGAAAACGTTTTTTGTTATGTTAAGGTTATGTGGAAAAATAGAATAAAATTATTTGCTAGGGGGAAGAGAGTGTGGAAAGAAGCTTATCGATGGAGCTTGTACGTGTTACAGAGGCAGCGGCATTAGCATCAGCTCGTTGGATGGGACGCGGTAAAAAAGATGAAGCAGATGGAGCAGCAACCTCTGCAATGAGAGATGTGTTCGACACAATCCCAATGAAGGGACAAGTTGTCATTGGGGAAGGAGAAATGGACGAGGCTCCAATGCTTTATATTGGTGAAAAGCTTGGAAATGGCTATGGTCCAAGAGTTGACGTAGCGGTGGACCCACTTGAAGGGACCAATATTTTAGCGTCTGGTGGATGGAATGCATTGTCTGTATTGGCTGTAGCGGATCACGGTAATTTACTTCATGCACCAGACATGTATATGGACAAAATTGCGGTCGGTCCGGAAGCGGTTGGGTTAATTGATATTAACGCACCAATAATCGATAACCTAAAAGCTGTTGCAAGAGCAAAGAATAAGGATATTGAAGATGTTGTGGCAACCGTTTTAAACCGACCAAGACATGAGCATATCATTTCACAGCTTCGCGAAGCAGGTGCTCGAATTAAGCTAATCAATGACGGCGATGTTGCGGGAGCCATTAATACAGCATTTGACCATACTGGTGTAGATATTTTATTCGGTTCAGGCGGTGCCCCAGAAGGCGTTCTTTCAGCTGTTGCATTGAAATGTCTAGGTGGCGAAATTCAAGGTAAGCTTCTACCTCAAAATGATGAGGAGATTGCGCGTTGTATCAAAATGGGACTTGATGTTTCAAAAGTTCTTAAAATGGAAGATCTAGTTAGCGGAGATGACGCCATTTTTGCAGCAACCGGTGTTACAGATGGTGAGCTATTACGTGGCGTGCAATTTAAGGGATCAATTGGCACCACTCATTCACTTGTCATGCGTGCGAAATCAGGAACTGTTAGATTCATAGATGGTAGACACAGTTTGAAGAAAAAGCCTAATCTAGTAATTAAATAAAGTAGAAGCGAGTCTTTAGACTCGCTTCTCACTTTTAATCACTCGCGTGTTTGCTTAAAAGCATTCTTGACACTGTAACTTCATAACTCTATTAAAATAAGGGTATTGATTAAAAATACAAGAATAGGGTAAAATAAAGAGGATTATCTAACAGAATATGTTCCTTTATATTTAATAACGAATGATTGAAAAAGTGAAAACTTTTCGCAGGGGTTCAAACCCTGGCTAAATAATGTCAAAACCTCCGGCGGAGACATGCGATCTTCAAAAGTCACTTTTCGCCTAGTCGCGAAACAATCTGGGCGCGAATACGCCAAGGCGTGTTTGATTGTCTTTTTTACTTCAATTAAATTCATGTTTAGGGATTCCAATTTCCTTAACAAAAATGAGTACCGCGGTAAAGCTTCTATGCAATCCTCATAATGCTTCTATATCATTCCATCCATACTGTTACATATAAAATGTTTCATCTATCTCTTATTTTTTTTAAGAGAAAAATGCGAAAACGCTTTTATATAATGGACGAATGAACCAATCATCAAATGCGCTTTGGCGAGCGTTATAACCAATCAATTGGAGAGCATTTACGGTTAAGTAGAAACAATTTTAAACTAGAAAAAGAGTGGTGTACGAATGAGTATTACAATTTCAAGCCTAGAAAACATGAAGCTAAAAGAATTATACGAATTAGCACGTGAATTTAAGGTTTCTTATTATAGCAAGTTAACGAAGAAAGAATTGATTTTTGCAATCTTAAAAGCACGCGCAGAGCAGGATGGCCTTTTATTTATGGAGGGTGTTCTGGAAATTATCCAATCAGAAGGATTCGGTTTCCTTCGTCCTATCAACTATTCTCCATCGTCTGAAGATATCTATATTTCTGCATCTCAAATCCGTCGTTTTGACTTGAGAAACGGGGATAAGGTTTCGGGGAAAGTGCGTCCTCCAAAGGAAAATGAACGTTATTATGGACTGCTTCACGTGGAGGCTGTTAATGGTGATGATCCAGAATCCGCAAAGGAACGTGTTCACTTCCCAGGTCTAACACCTCTATATCCAGATCGTCAAGTTATCTTAGAAACAAAGCCAAATCATATTTCAACTCGAATTATGGACATTTTGGCACCGGTTGGTTTCGGACAACGTGGACTCATTGTAGCACCGCCTAAGGCTGGTAAAACGATGCTGATTAAGGAAATTGCAAACAGCATTACAACCAACCATCCAGAGGCTGAGCTAATCGTATTACTAATCGACGAGCGCCCAGAAGAGGTTACAGACATCGAACGATCCGTAGCAGGAGATGTTGTAAGTTCTACTTTTGATGAGGTTCCGGAAAACCATATTAAGGTTGCTGAACTTGTGTTAGAAAGGGCGATGCGTCTTGTTGAGCACAAACGGGATGTCATTATCTTAATGGATAGTATTACTCGTCTAGCAAGAGCATACAACCTTGTTATCCCGCCAAGCGGACGTACATTATCAGGGGGTATTGACCCTGCTGCATTCCACCGTCCAAAGCGTTTCTTTGGGGCGGCGAGAAACATCGAAGAGGGTGGAAGCTTAACAATCTTAGCGACTGCGCTTGTCGACACAGGTTCACGTATGGATGACGTTATCTATGAGGAATTTAAGGGTACTGGTAACATGGAACTTCACCTTGATCGTTCACTCGCAGAAAGACGTATTTTCCCTGCGATTGATATTCGTCGTTCTGGTACAAGAAAAGAAGAGCTTCTTATCGAAAAAGGCAAGCTGGATAAAATTTGGGCAATCCGAAAAGCAATGTCAGATTCTCCAGATTTTGCAGAGAAATTTTTACGTCGACTTAAGCAAACTAAAACAAATGCAGAGTTCTTTGAAATGCTAGAAGCAGAAAAGAAAGCGGCAGCTGCTAGAAGAAGCGGCAATCGTTCTGATTCCTAAGGTAAATACACTGAAGTTTGTGAATGCAACAAATCTCTGTGTTGGAAAAAATATTGAGAATTAACGGTTTTTAACAGCAGGATTAAGTTGCAATTCACAGCTTCACTTGTTATAATTTCAACATGTGCGTTTTAGGTATTCAAAATACATGTGATTTTGCTAAAACGTAACTCTGTTTCGATCAATGATTCAGGGCGGAAGGAGATGAGACGAATGAAATCAGGAATTCATCCAAACTATAAAAAAGTTATGGTGAAATGTGCTTGTGGTAACGAATTTGAATCTGGTTCTGTAAAAGAGGAGATCCGCGTTGAGGTTTGCTCAGAGTGTCACCCATTCTATACAGGCCGTCAGAAGTTCGCTGATGCAGGTGGACGTGTAGATAAATTCAACAAAAAATACGGTATTAAATAATATCGGTTTGAAAGCCAAAAACAGGCAAGTTTTTTCTTCTTGCCTGTTTTTTTTGCTACTAAACCTATTTTTTCTCGCAATTATAGATACTTACCTCTTAAAAATAATCCTCAAATCCATAGTCAATTAGTTGGCTCGGTAGAAACAACCCGAGGAAAGGAGACTTTCGTTTCATGTATATTATGAAGCAAAGTGGCTGGCTTGAAGTAATTTGTGGAAGCATGTTTTCAGGAAAATCTGAGGAACTGATTCGACGTGTACGTCGTACTGAATTCGCAAGACAATCCGTTCAGGTGTTTAAGCCTCAAATAGATAATCGATATAGTGAAAATTCCGTTGTATCCCATAATGGTTCTTCGTTTATAGCAAAACCAGTTGCAACTTCAGCTGATCTTTTAAAAGAGGTCTCTGCAGATACAGATGTAATTGCAATTGATGAAGTTCAATTTTTTGATGATGAGATTTTAGATGTCGTTCAGACACTAGCAAATCGTGGTCATCGTGTCATCGTTGCTGGCTTGGATCAAGATTTCCGTGGAGAGCCGTTTGGAAAAGTGCCTGAGCTACTTTCGCTAGCTGAGCTTGTTACTAAATTACAGGCGGTTTGTTCAGTCTGTGGTTCACCTTCAAGTAGAACACAACGCTTAATTAATGGACAACCTGCATCCTATGATGATCCGATTATTTTAGTAGGTGCTTCGGAGTCCTATGAGCCACGTTGCCGTCACCATCATGAAGTGCCAGGAAAACCATTATTACAATCTACTGTTCAAAAGGATACAATGAAATTATAAGGCGCTCCTGATTGGGGTGCTTTTTCATTTTGGGCATAAAAAAAGACCAGGCTTAAGTGTCCTGATCTTAGAAGAGGAATCCGAGAACTCTTTTACGTTTTCTTGAACCTTCTACTTTTTCGAGTGTAATGGCCGTTTGTTTTTGTAGTTCTTCCTTTTCTCTTTCAAGTTGCTCGATATAGTCCTCCATTTTTTGCATCCTCTTCTGAAGTTCATCTATTTCCTTGCGATGTTGAAGAAGTTGATAGGAAACAACGTCACTTGCTTTTTCTTGAATTTGTCTTTCATTTTCTTTAATCCGATCCATGATTGCGTTTAACTTTTCTGAGAGTGTTTTATCTGATGCTTGAACCATTTTCCGTGCGGTCCCCTTCCTAGGCGCTGGTGTAGTTAATTCGATTTTATCAGAAGGGACACCGGATTTCACTTGATTCCGTATTCCCTCGAATAATGGAAGGTCCGTGTTCTCAAATACATAGTGTCCGTATTCGTTTTTGGTACACTTAAGATTAAAGATTTTGATCCATTTCCGAACCGTTTTTGTTGATACCCCCAATTTTTTTGCGAACTGCGCAGTATTCACACCAACCAATCCCCCTATTATCTCTATTATTATATTGAAAGACTTTCTTCCGATTCTTTATCTACTACTACGATTCTCCTTTTATCGATAAAATCCTTCCGTCTAGACAAAACTAGAACCTTTTCGCCAAAGAAAGAACCAATCCAACATAATATCTGTAATTCGACAGCGAAATTTGGGAGAGAATGATTATAAGGTTAACGTGTCCAGCCCCTAGCGATTCCTTGGTCTAGCCAATCAGTCAAGAAGGATAAAAAGCATCCTTCTCGCCATCTTTTCTTATGCTTGTCAGACTTTCACAGGACAGGGAGGGCTTCGACAGCATTAATATCGCACGAAGAAAATGCCTGTATTTTCGAGGAAGTGCTCACATGACGTTGCCACAGGACGTGGAAGTAGTTAGTCGATGTTCCATTTTACAGGGCGCCTGCGCTTTTCATTTGTAATTTGCTTTGACGATGTGGGTACCCTATACTATAATTATACTGTTATGGACTAAATTTTGAGGTGAAGAACGTGTTCGATCGTTTAGAGGCTGTTGAAGCTCGTTATGAAAAACTAAATGAACTATTGAGTGACCCGGATATCGTAAGTAATACAAATAAACTACGTGAATATTCAAAAGAACAATCTGATATACAAGAAACTGTAGAGAAGTATAGAGAGTACAAAGAGGTTAAGGAACAGTTAACCGATGCTAAAGCAATGCTTGAAGAGAAGCTTGATGCAGAGATGCGTGAAATGGTAAAGGAAGAAATCAATGAGCTTGAGGACCAAATGGAGGAACTCGAGGAGCGCCTGCACGTGTTACTATTGCCGAAGGATCCGAATGATGACAAAAACGTTATCATGGAAATCCGTGGTGCTGCAGGTGGAGATGAGGCTGCTCTATTTGCTGGTGATCTTTATCGCATGTACAGCCGCTTTGCTGAGCACCAAGGCTGGAAGACTGAAGTGATGGATTCAAACTCAACTGGTGTTGGTGGATATAAAGAGATTATCTTTATGATTACCGGAAAAGGTGCTTATTCGAAATTGAAATTTGAAAATGGGGCACACCGTGTGCAACGTGTTCCTGAAACAGAATCAGGTGGACGTATCCATACATCAACTGCAACTGTAGCGGTATTACCTGAAGCAGAAGAGGTTGAAGTCGAAATTCATGAAAAGGATATTCGAGTCGATACGTTTGCATCCAGTGGACCTGGAGGACAAAGTGTTAACACCACAATGTCAGCGGTACGTTTAACGCATTTGCCAACTGGAACGGTGGTTTCCTGTCAGGACGAGAAATCACAAATCAAAAACAAGGAAAAAGCAATGAAGGTATTGCGTGCCCGTGTTTATGATAAATTCCAACAAGAAGCACAAGCGGAATACGACCAAAACCGTAAGCAAGCCGTAGGTACAGGTGACCGTTCAGAGCGTATCCGTACGTACAATTTCCCACAAAACCGTGTAACCGACCACCGTATCGGGTTAACGATTCAAAAGCTTGATCAAATCCTAACAGGGAAACTTGATGAAGTTATTGATGCTCTCATCATGGAAGACCAAGCAAGAAAAATGGAGCAAGCCGAATAATGGCAGAATTTCATAAAATATTTGAAGCCCTTAAATGGGCTTCTTCTTTTTTACGGGAGCATGGTCGGGAAGAGAATATCGGGGAAATGCTGTTATGTCATTATCTAGGGTTAAGTAGGGCGCAACTCCTTGCGGAAATTAGAGAAGAACTTCCTCCAGATGTGAAGGAGAAGTTTGTAGCGGCTATTGAAAAGGTTGTGAGTGGAGTTCCAGTCCAACACATTATGGGCTATGAGGAGTTTTACGGGCGTAAATTTTTAGTGAATGAGGAAGTCTTAATTCCAAGGCCTGAGACGGAAGAATTGGTTCAAGGGTTACTTGCAAGGATGGGACGGTTGTATCCTGCAACAGATGTGATTAAGATCGTGGATGTCGGGACAGGGAGTGGAGCGATATCGGTGACGCTTGCTCTTGAAAGCAATCGACTAGATGTGATGACAGTGGATATTGCGAAGGCTTCTATTGATGTGGCGCAGGAAAATGCAGCTCGGTTAGGCGCGAAGGTAAGGTTTGTTGAAGGTGACTTATTAGGACCGTTAATAGAAGAAGAAAATAAGGTAGATGTAGTTGTATCCAATCCGCCGTATATTCCAGAAGATGATATTGAGACGTTGTCAACGGTTGTGAAGGATCATGAACCTCTCCGGGCTCTAGTGGGTGGCCAAGACGGATTGGATTTCTATCGCCGATTTATGAAGGAGATACCTCTTGTTTTAAAAGAAAGAGGGATCGTTGCCTTTGAAGTAGGCGTTGGTCAGGGTGAAGCCGTTGCGCAAATGCTACGTGATGCTTTTCCTGGAGCAAAAGTAGAAGTTGTGAACGACATAAATGGAAAAGACCGGATGGTTTTTGCAGAAATAGGATTTTAAAAGGGCTTGGCACAGGTGCCAAGCCTTTTTTCTGTTGGTATAGTGGCTGGCTTTGCGTTCTGATCAAATCTAATGGCCAGTCTAGTAGTTCTTCTTCCAAGAAATAAAATAAGCAATGATTTGTATCAATGGATACAACAAAAATAAGATAATTGGGTAGTAGGGTACGTTGTCTGAGATGAAGGGATAGAGTAAAAATAGGGCGCTGATGATCGGGAATGTGTACCACATGCTAATATATGAAGTGCGACATGCTTTTCCGGTGAGTTCCTTTTCGCGTTCATCTCCTTCTTCAAATTCGATCGGCAATAAAAATACATTTTTCCATGACTTTCGTTTCTTTTTTAATTTTGGGTACGTAAATACGGTAAAAAGAGTGCCTACTACGATTGCGATTAAAATGGGTAATGTGTTTATCTCGATGGTCCATGGTGGTTCTTGATTCGTTTTTACGATTTTGGCAAAGTCCATTTGTGCATAATACATTGACGATAAGGCCCAGCCCATAAGCATGATTGAAACAATTGAATA
The DNA here is from genome assembly GCF_059759275.1 of Ferdinandcohnia sp. GQ5. Lineage (NCBI taxonomy): Bacteria > Bacillati > Bacillota > Bacilli > Caryophanales > Bacillaceae > Ferdinandcohnia > Ferdinandcohnia sp. GQ5. The sequence continues at coordinate 619 of NZ_JCAXEW010000039.1, read as the reverse complement.
CACAACATTACGAACAATACTCATCTTCATTCATCCTCCAAATAAAAAATTTTCTCGATTGGCAAGTTAAACGTTCGTGCGATATTCATTGCGAGCAATAGTGATGGTACATAGCTTCCTTTTTCCAATGCCACAATTGTCTGCCGCGTCACGTTCACTTTTTCAGCAAGAGCACCTTGTGTAAGACTGTGCTTTGCACGGAGCTCCTTCACTCGATTTTTAATTTCCATTGGTAATATCCTCCAAGCGTTACTGCTTTTATTGTAAAGTAGACTATACATTTTGTAAAGTCGACTTTACATTTATTTTTAAAAACAATTGAAAAGCCTACTTCTGTTTATTCAATCCAAATTATTTTCCCATTTGGACACATTGGCGGCAATTACTGGTTTGTACTGTCGGAATCAGCGAGGAATTCGGACTCACAGCTCGTGGAATTTGCTTTTTACCGTCAGAATCAGTGTGCTATTCGGACTCGCAGCTCGTGGAATTAGGTTGTACTGTCGGAATCAGTGTGTTATACGGACTCACAGCTCGGGGAGTTTGGTTATACTGTCGGAAACAGTGTGTTATACGGACTCACTACTCGGGGAACTTGGTCGTACTGTCGGAATCAGTG
>NZ_JCAXEW010000038.1:0-15500 GCF_059759275.1 Ferdinandcohnia sp. GQ5 | reverse complement strand
TCTTCGGACTGCGCTAGGCAATTTCTGCTGAGCTGTGTCTGAAGTTGAGGCATCTTCGGACAACGCTAGGAAATTTCTGCTGAGCTGTGTCCGAAGTTTTGGTATCTTCGGACAACGCTAGGCAATTTCCACAAGAGTGTGTCTGAAGTTGAGGTATCTTCGGACAACGCTAGGCAAGATCTGCTCATGGGTGTCTGAAGTCAAGTAATTCCTTTTAATGATAAAGTTTTGTAGTACTTCAGCAGCAGCTGCTGGTTCTCAAAAAAATTAAAGCGTGAATTCGTATGTGGATTCGTGCTAGAAATGTATTGTAATTTACTGTTTTGATCGTTGAATCGGAATCCGTTAACTATTCAGTAGGCCCTTTGTCTAAGTTCTTATACAATTCATTACTCAAGTGACCGAATCCGATAATGTTTCTCCGCGACGTTTTGGATCGATATTTGAAGTGGCTAAACACCCTTCAATTACTTCTTTTAAAGCTTTCCCGTTTGATCCATTCACCAAACTTCGAGGTTTCTAATACATTTTGCGGTGCCATCGCAATGATATACATAATAGGAGAAAGAATAAAAATGAATTTCACTCGTTTCACCTTCTTAAAAACAGACCCCAACGCAAGAAGCGATACATCAAAGGTCATTGAAGCGTGCTGAACAGTGTCATAACCTAAATTGTAAAAAAGATTGATTCAAACCTCTCAAAGAATCCTCCCGGATCCTTAGATTTTATTCCATAATTTGTTTTAAGTTTTTTTGGTAAATTTAAAAAAACAATTGAAATATTTTTGAATCATGTTATTGTTGTTATATCGAAATATTATTCTATAAATAACAATTCTACTTTACTATTAATAAATGTTTATATTTTTTTTAGTGTTTGTAACCGATTACAAAAATAACAGAAAAGTCTATTAAAATCGATTTCAATAAAAAATCAATCAGCTTTCGGTCCAATCGACTAGTATAGAAGGCATGACCGAGAGAGTCTTACACAACTTTTGAAAACGCATTCAAATAAACTATTTTAGAATAATAAAAATCAATTTAAAGGAGATTTATTCATGGATATTATTAAAGGTACCGCATTATTGTTACTAGTTTTAGCCTGCTTTTCCCTATTTAGCTATAAAGCACCAAAGGGAATGAAGGCAATGGCAGCTCTTGCTGGAGCGGCATGTGCTGCGTTTCTTGTTGAAGCATTTCAATTATTTGTAGGTGGAGATTTATTAGGAATTGAATTTCTTGGTGAAGTTGGAAAAGCAGCAGGGGGTATGGGCGGCGTTGCAGCAGCAGCTCTTGTTGCACTTGCAGTTGGAGTATCACCAGTATATGCCTTGTTACTTGGGGTAAGCTGTGCTGGGCTAGGATTATTGCCAGGGTTTGTTGCTGGATATTTAATTGCATTCCTTGTTAAATTCATTGAAAAGAAAGTACCTGGTGGTTTGGATCTTATTGTCATTATTATCCTTTGTGCACCTTTAGTTCGTTTAATTGGAGAATTCATGACCCCTGTAGTGGATGCGACTTTATTAAATATTGGTGGAATTATTACAGAGACAGCAAATAGTAATCCAATTTTGATGGGAATCATTTTAGGTGGAACAATTACAGTGGTTGCAACAGCGCCACTTAGTTCAATGGCTTTAACTGCAATGCTTGGACTAACGGGAGTACCAATGGCCATTGGTGCCTTGGCAGTATTTGGATCATCTTTTATGAATTACGTGCTTTTTGATCGAATGAAGTTTGGAGATCGTAAGACGACTATTTCAGTAGCTGTTGAACCATTAACTCAGGCTCACATTATTTCTGCAAACCCTATTCCAGTATATGTAACGAACTTTGTAGGCGGGGCAAGTGCCGGTGTTATTATCGCGCTATCTGGTCTCATCAATAATGCAACTGGGACAGCAACGCCAATTGCTGGTCTAGCTGTTATGTACGGATTTAATGATCCAATGAAAGTAACCATGATTGCACTCGCATGTGCAGCAGTTGGTGTATTGTGTGGGTATTTAGGTTCACTAGTCTTTAAGAATTACAAAATTAAGACAGTTGATCAATTACAAGGAGAAGCAGCATCAAAAGAAGCGGCATAGACTTGCATTATTTTTTTGATAAAAGGAGAGTTTTACATGAAATATCGTTCGGCTTTTGACATTATTGGTCCAGTGATGATTGGCCCTTCTAGCTCTCATACAGCTGGAGCAGCACGAATTGGGAGGATCGCTCGTACTTTATTTGAAAAACAACCGAAGAAAGCCATTGTTTCTTTATATGGTTCATTTGCAAAAACCTATAAAGGACACGGGACAGATTTAGCTATTGTAGCTGGCTTGTTGGATTTTGATACCTTTGATAAACGAATTCCGGATTCTTTGGCAATAGCAGAAAAGTCAGGAATGGAAGTTATTTTTCAAACCGAGGAAGCTGTACCAGACCATCCTAATACGGTTAAGATAAATTTATTCGACAATGATAATGAGTTAGAATTAATCGGGATTTCCATCGGTGGAGGCACCATTGAAATTACAGAAATTAATTCCTTTAAGCTTAAACTATCTGGTGATCCAGCCATACTGGTTATGCATAAGGATCGATTTGGAATTATCTCGTATGTGACTTCAGTTCTAGCAAAATATGAAATTAATATTGGTCATATGGAGGTCGCCCGTAAGGATAAGGGAGAAACGGCGATCATGGTGATTGAAGTCGACCAAAAAATAGCGGATGAAGTGATACAAGAATTAAGAAGTCTTTCTTACGTATCCAGAGTCATTAGAATGGTTGAGTAAAAATAGAGATTAAGAGTAAATTTGGACAACAGGAGGACAAACGATGTTTCGAAATGTAGCGGAACTTGTTACGTTAGCAGAACAACACCAAGTGAAAATTGCTGAAATTATGATACGGCAGGAAATTGAAGTTACGGGGTTAACTCGCGAAGAGATAATTGCAAAAATGGAAAACAACTTAACGGTAATGGAACAAGCATTAGAGCGCGGACTTCAAGGTGTGAAGTCTCAGACCGGGCTTACTGGCGGTGATGCTGTCTTGCTTCAAAAATATATCAAAAGTGGGAGAGCATTGTCTGGCCATATATTATTGGATGCCGTGAGCAAGGCAGTTGCAACAAATGAAGTAAATGCAGCCATGGGAGTTATTTGCGCTACTCCAACAGCAGGTTCAGCTGGAGTTGTACCAGGCACATTATTTGCCGTCAAAGAACAGTTAAATCCGTCACGCCAGGAAATGATCGAGTTTTTATTCACAGCAGCTGCATTTGGTTTTGTTGTCGCTAATAATGCAACAGTATCCGGCGCTGCTGGTGGATGTCAGGCAGAGGTTGGTTCAGCAGCAGGTATGGCCGCAGCTTCGATTGTTGAGATGGCAGGCGGTACACCACAACAAGCGGCCGAAGCCATGGCCATCACACTAAAAAACATGTTAGGACTCGTTTGCGATCCTGTTGCAGGCCTAGTGGAGGTCCCATGTGTAAAGCGTAACGCTATGGGTGCATCGAATGCAATAACTGCTGCTGATATGGCTCTTGCAGGAATTACGAGTAGAATTCCATGTGATGAGGTAATAGGTGCAATGTATGCGATTGGCAAATCAATGCCCTCATCTTTACGGGAAACGGCAGAAGGTGGATTAGCAGCAACACCAACAGGACGGAGATTGGAGGCAGAAATTTTCGGACAACCCAAGGAAAGCTTGATGGATTATCTAGTTAAATAAAAAAAGGAACGTGATCCAATTGGATCCGTTCCAACTTCCTCATATATTAAGATTCTTTCAATACAGGTTTTCCCGCTTCAATTAATACATGATTTCTACCTAGGAAAATAGCTAATATAATAATGAATATACCCGTTCCTACTAACAGCCATTCAATTTTGATGAAATCCGCAATTGGACCGAATATTAACATTCCAAGTGGCATCATCGATGTTGAAATCATCCCCATTACACCAAAAACTCTTCCTAAATATTCTTCTTCTACTTTCTCCTGCAACAAAACAGTTGCTGGTGTATTAAAAATTGGCATCGCAACCCCGAATAAAGCCATGAACGCAAAATAAATCCAAAAGTTCGGAACAATACCAAGTCCAAATGTGCAGACACCCATTATGACACTTGCGAATCCCAAGGTTTTAATTTTATTTTCAAATCCTCCCCAGGAAGCAATGATTCCTCCTCCTACCATCATACCAAGGGAGAAGGCAACTTCGATTGCAGCAAGTCTCCATTCATCACTACCAAAACTGCGTGTAACCTGCAGTGGCGTCAAAAATGCTGCTGGTGCCATTAACACAAAGAATACAGCAAAGAATAGAAAAAATGTCTTCAGAAAAGCATGACTGTTCACATAGTGTAAACCTTGTTTAAAGTCACTAAAGTAACTAGTAGTTTGTTTTTCAGCTGCTTTCTGATGTACAGGAATTTTCAAAAAGAAAAGCAGTGTAAAAATCGCTATCGCTGCCGTTATGACATCAATAAAAAATATCATTTCTAACGAAGCGAAACCTAAAAGTGCTGCACTAACCATTGGAGATACGAACATGATAACCGCTTGAATACTTCCATTTGCTCCATTCACTTTTGTCAGTTTATCCTTCGGAACAATTTGCGGTAAAATCGCACCAACAGCTGGCATTTGAATTCCCGTTCCAAAGGCACGAACCGCTGCCATCACAAATAGCAACCAGATTGCATTAAATCCCAATAAGAAGAGAATAGCAAGGATTAATGTTGAAATTGCAATAAGTCCGTCTGCTATAATAATGAGCATCTTACGGTTATAGCGATCCGCCCAAACCCCAGCAACAGGTGACAAAATAAAGGTTGGAATAAAGCCACAAATGATAAACAACGTCATCATCAAACCTGATTTCGTTTCTAAAGTTATGTGCCACATTATGGCGTATTGAACCAGTGACGATCCGAAAAGTGAAATCGTCTGGCTACTTAAAAAGAGAATGATATTCTTTAACCAATTCTCATGTAGCTTACTTTCTACTGTATTCATTTACTATCAACTCATTTCTATCGAATTTTTGTATTTACTCTACACCTACATTCATATTTTTAGACAACAAAAAAAGAGGGAATCCTCGTCCCCTCTTTAATTAACCGTAAAATATTGGTTTTCTTAAAAAATGACAGACCAATCCCATTGCTCTGAACGTAGGCAGAGCTTCAAAACGTATTAAATTAACGAATGATACCTGGGAATCGTAATCTCATTGATGCTGTCACAAGAAAAACCTCCATTTCTTTATAATCGTTATTATCATAACAAATTCCCTTTTTTATTACAATTACTTTTTTGGGGATATCATGTTGAAGCAAGAATGTATCACTTAAGCTGGTATAATACGAAAGGGAACCGATTTTTTCTTTATATTTTTAGTAGGATAATGAGCCAATTTCCCCTCGTATTTCAATTTAAGTGACGAAATGGCCATTAAGTCATTTGGTTCAATAAGTGAAAGTGGTTTTTCAAAATCAATGCTGGTACATTCATTTAGTACGGATGCTACAAACTGAGAACAGAAAAAGGCTTTCTTTCTTCTCAGTGGCCTATTTAGCACAACTCCAAATAACCCCAATAAATTGTAGCGATAAGATTCCTTCTGCTCTTCAATTTCATTAATATAGCGTCTCATCTTTTGGATTTCGGCTTCTGTTACTGTAAAAGAATAGATAACACAATCAGCATGTTTAAATAATCCTTGTTTCACATCCTCTTTTACAAATCCCCCAATAAATGGATTTCTGGCAGTCTTTCTACCAAAACTATATACCTCGGTCAATTCTGTATCGAAGGAAATCGAAGCATGATTATATGGCTTTTTCGTATATAGCTTTATCAGTCTTGTAAATACTGTCCCCGTATCTGTTAAAAGAATATATACCTTCTTATCTCTCAAAATAATTCTCCCCTTTTATTTATCAAAAGCTACCTTATAAATAACAATATACATATGAAATCTTAAGAAGAGCCTAATTGTTTTCTTAAGAAAATCTTAAGATTATACCCTTATTAATTGCCGTTAGTTCAAATTAAATTTCTTGTACTGAAATTGTAAGTGTCAAATGAAATCATATAATTTATCATACAAAATGTTAGGAATACGTTTAACCAACCGGAGTCTAAATTAAGACTAAGTCCCTAGACCTATTTAGAAAGGTGGACTGCATCATATTTCAGAAACAAAGAAAAGACTGAACCCTAATTGGTTCAGTCTCGAAATTATGTTGTTTTTTATTGAATGGGAAATTACAGCACTTCTACAATACATATTTTGTGACTAGGAATAGCGAAGAATTGATCATCTTTGCAGATAAACATTTCTCTGATATTTCTCTCTCTGATTTTCCTTTAGTCCGTTAGCAAGAAGATAGAGAGAAAATAGAAATAACAAATACCCTAACAGTGGAAAACCAATAATCCATTTTGCAGAATAATATGCGAGCCTAGATTGACCAATTAGTCCAGCCCATTCATTTGTAATAGAAAGATATATCGTTGGGGAGACCTGCAACTCGGTTCCTCCAAAGAATAAATTAAAAATAGCTAATTGACCGATTAAATTTAATACAAGAATAACCTCGTTAACTAATATAAGTAGTAAGTTCCCTTTTAATGTGGGAAAAATATGTTCTTTTACTATATGAATCTTATTACCACCGACCGTTTGAGAAGCCAACACAAACGGACTCTCCCTTATTTCAATCGTTTTAGCAAGTACAACTTGATAGACTCCTGGAATTCCAAGAATAATCATCAACATGCATTGAAACAACACTAACGACATCGTTCCAACCGACGGCTGAATATTAATTCCTATCATCACAAAATAAATGATCACAAATGGTGGAATCCCACTTAATACAGTGACTCTTGGCGTCCATTGATGCTCCTTTTTTTGCAAGCCGTGGTACATCCCGAAGAAACCACCAATGATTACTCTGATAATAGCTACTGCTATTGAAGCAAACACTGTATACTTTGCTCCATAAAGCATTAATGTTAAAATATCATATCCCCATTTATCCGTACCAAATACATGCTCCTTTGAAGGCGGGAATGGTGCTGCGCGAAGCTGCTCCCCTTCATCTGTTTGAACGTATTTAATTTTCTTTGAATAATCCTCTTCGTACGGTGCAAACGATGGCCCAAATATGGCCAGCACTACAAATAAAAGTAGCATCACTAATCCCACGACCAGCTTTATATTATGTCGCGTACGCATGTTTAAGTGCCCTTTCAATCAGAATCACAATAAACTTCATTACAAAATACACTGACATATACAAGATGAAAAATGAAAGAAAACATAGTACGAATAAATTGTATTGGTATTCCATTCCCATTGGAAATAACATGGACGTCAGCCCTTTATTATTATATAGATATTCAATGATAAATAGGTTTCCTACCATAATTGAAACTACTTTATGCAAATCTGCTTTTAAATAAGGAATTACATTAGGTGTCACATGAAAAAGATAGATATGTCTTTTACGAAATCCTTTTGATAACGCCGTTCGAATATAATCTTCTGTTAATACATCAAAGGATTTTTCACTTAAAGATCTAACTAAATAGACAAACGGAAGGATAAACATAGTAACCAAAGGAAGGATTATTGCAGGTTCGTCCATATTTGATGATGCTACTCTTACAGTTTTCAAACCTGTTGCTTCATAAATATAGACCACAAGTAGTTGAAGTAAGAACACAAGAATAAAATCCGGAATTACTCCGATAAAACCCATTATGGTATTTAATCCCTTTTCACTTCTTCTCCATAGCCAAATTCCAAAAATAATGGAAAGAATAATCACAAAAACTCCAGCAATTAGTAAATAGATAAATGAAGTAAGGAAATACCCTCCTACCGATTGAAAAAAGTACAGTTCTCTCTGCCCATCCATGTAGTAATAGGAACTACCATCAAATAGTCCCTGTAGAAAAGGGACTATTTCTTTCGGAATTCTTTCTACCAGAAATACCACCTTATCCTTACCGCTAAAAATAACTAAAGGGAGAGTCCCCAATATGAGTAGAAAAGTCAGGCTCCACACTTGAAACAATATCTTTTTGATATTCATTTTGCCCCTTTCAAAAATACATCTTATATCTTCAATATTATATTCTTATTGGATAATAAGAATGCGCATATGCACTTGACTTTTAATACGAACATAGGATATAAAAGAGGAGTAAGAAAAAACGCCTTAAATAAAGGGGTATGAGTTTATGTTATCGGTGGTTCTTAACTAATCCATAATTGGATAACTGGAAGAAGCGAAAAACGTAGCAAGGCTATGTTTATTTCACTATGGCTTCTTTTAGATTGTTAAGAACACGCATCATAGCTACGAAAAATGGATCTTGCTATGGCATGTTTGTCATGGTTTTTTTGTGTCTAAAAAAACCATCGATATCTATGCCAGGGCTAGGTTTATCTTCAGCCGTCATGAGCGATTTGTTCATGACGGCTTTTTTTGATTATCGCCTGTGAACATCTCCTCATGAACAATGTTTTTTATTAAAAGGAGGATTTACCATTGAATAATCAAACAATGGAAGCTTTAGGTTATTATCAAATTTTGAATGAGATCTCACAATACGCAAGAACAAGCCGGGGAAAAGAAACGTTACATTCTTTAAGACCTACACAAAACAAAAAGAGAATCGAGCATTCTTTACATGAAATTTCAGAAGCGATGAACATCCTTGAAATCAGCGGAAGTATCCCGATACACTCCTTGGATCAAATCGAGCACTATATTGAGCAAGCAAAAAAAGGAATCGCAATAAAAGTGGACCAATTCACACGGATTGTTTCATTCCTAGATCACTGTCAAAAGCTAAAGCAATTTATGAAGGATAAAGAATATGCCGGTCCAATGGTAAGCATGTATGCTGCATCCATTGGAGATGTATCAGAACTAGAAGGAGAAATTAGCCGTTGTTTGCGCAATGGCCAAGTGGATGATTATGCATCAAGTGACCTTAATTATTTACGACGGCATCTCTCCAGTCTACAGGAGAAATTAAAAGAAAAAGCACAGTCACTGGTGAAAAGCGGAAGAATTTCTCCATATTTACAGGAAACAAATGTTGCAGAACGATCGGGGCGCTATGTTCTTGCGGTAAAAAAAGAATTTAGGAAGAAAGTTCAAGGAACCGTATTAGATACTTCAGCTTCGGGTTCTACCCTCTTTATCGAACCTGTTGAATTAAGCTCGCTTCAGGAGGATATTGAACTTATTAAAATTGCAGAAGAAACTGAGGTAGAGCGGATTTTATATGAACTAACTCAGCTGTTTCTATCCTATGAACAGGTTATCCAGGTTGCAGTTGAAACCATGCATCATTACGATGTTCTTTTCGCAAAAGCTAAGTACAGTCAAAAGATTCAGGCAAACACGCCTTTAATTAATGAAGAGTTCAGGATCCATTTAAAAGAAGCACGTCATCCGATGCTTGGAACCAATGCCGTTCCGCTCACGATTCCAATCGGAGGAAAAGAACGGGCCCTTGTCATTACTGGCCCGAACACTGGAGGTAAAACCGTTACGTTAAAAACGGTAGGACTTCTCACATTGATGGCTCAATCCGGTCTCCCTATTCCGGCTAAAAAAGGGAGTGAAATTGCCATCTTTCAACATATCTTTGTCGATATTGGAGACGGTCAAAGCATTGAGCAAAATTTAAGTACGTTTAGCTCCCGTATGGTTAATATCATTGAGATTTTGAAAACAACAAACGATTCTTCACTTGTATTAATTGATGAACTTGGTTCCGGCACAGATCCAAGGGAGGGTATGGCCCTAGCCATCGTTATTCTAGAACAACTTTTTGAAAAAGGTGCTACCTTATTTGCGACTACCCATTACAGTGAAATGAAGAAATTTGCGGATGAAACGGAAGGATTTTTAAATGGTTCCATGGAGTTCGATATCCACACCTTGCAACCCACGTACAGACTTTTACTAGGGAAAAGTGGGCAAAGCCAAGCGTTTGATATAGCTGCTAAACTTGGGATGCACCCAACACTTATCGAACGTGCACATAAGAAAGCGTATCAACAGGATAAGGATTATCATCAAAACATTGCACACGAAACATTGCAATCACCTGCCTATCAAAAGCAAATCATTGTAAATAAGTATGCTCGAAGCAACGTTGAAAAAAGAAAACAAGAGCCGCCTGCATCTAAGATCACGATCTACAATCAAGGGGATAACGTCTTGGTTGTTGCAACTGGTGAAACCGGCATAGTGTACAAAGGACCAAATGACCGTGGAGATTATATTGTGCAAATTAAAGGGGAAAAACGTACTGTTAATTATAAGAGAATGGAGTTAAAGATCTCGGCAGCAGAGCTCTACCCTTCTGATTACGATTTTGACATCATCTTCAAAAGCAAAGAATATCGAAAAATAAAAAAAGACATGAACCGCAAATTCGTAGAAGACAAATGGTTAGAAGAAGATGAGTACTCTTAAGCTAAAAAACGGTCAGTAACAGGTTCGATTTAAAAACAGAAACTCCCAATCCATTATTAGCGTGAATTCTCATACGAATTCACGCTTTAATGCGTTTTTTATAAAAAATGGGTTGGTTAAAGTCGCGATTGACTTTAAATTCGGACACAATACCGATGATTTTACTTTCGCTTGTCTGAAGATACCCCTACTTCGGACACTACTCCTTTGAGTTCTCCTTCCCCTGTCTGAAGATACCCCAACTTCAGACACAATACCGATGATTTTGCTTTCCCTTGTCTGAAGTTACTCCAACTTCGGACTCTCCTCCTTTGAGTTCGCCTTTCCTTGTCTGAAGATACACCAACTTCGGACACTACTCCTTTGTTTTCACCTTCACTTGTCTGAAGATAACTCAACTTCGGACACTACTCCTTTGATTTCCCCTTCCCTTGTCTGAAGATACTCCAACTTCGGACACGACTCCTTTGACTTCCCCTTCCCTTGTCTGAAGATACTCCAACTTCGGACACGACTCCTTTGAATCCGACTTCCCTTGTCCGAAGATAACTCAACTTCGGACACTACTCCTTTGACTTCCCCTTCCCCTGTCTGAAGATACTCCAACTTCGGACACAACCCCTTTGATTTCCCCTTCCCTTGTCTGAAGATACCCCAACTTCGGTCACAACCCCTTTGAGTTCGCCTTCTCTTGTCTGAAGATACTCCAACTTCGGACACTACTCCTTTGAATCCGACTTTCCTTGTCCGAAGATAACTCAACTTCGGACACTACTCCTTTGATTTCCCCTTCCCCTGTCTGAAGATACCTCAACTTTGGACATAACTCCTTTGATTTCGCCTTTCCTTGTCTGAAGATACTCCAACTTCGGACACTACTCCTTTGAGTTCGCCTTCCCTTGTCTGAAGATACTCTAACTTCGGACACTACTCCTTTGAATCCGACTTCCCTTGTCCGAAGATAACTCAACTTCGGACACTACTCCTTTGAATCCGACTTCCCTTGTCCGAAGATACTCCAACTTCGGACACTACTCCTTTGATTTCCCCTTCCCCTGTCTGAAGATACTCCAACTTCGGACACAACCTCTTTGAGTTCGCCTTCCCTTGTCTGAAGATACTCCAACTTCGGACACAACCCCTTTGAATCCGACTTCCCTTGTCCGAAGATAACTCTACTTCGGACACAACCCCTTTGATTTCCCCTTCCCTTGTCTGAAGATACTCCAACTTCGTACACTACTCCTTTGTTTTTACCTTCTCCTGTCCGAAGATACCCCAACACCAACTTTTGACAAAACACCGGAGGTTTTCTGTTTTATTTCTTAGTTTTGACTTTGATTTTTTTTGTACTTTTTACGTTAAAAAGTATGCTTTTTTGATATTTTTATTGGACTGTTCGCAACTCAATACGGAAACGTTGATCCTTTATTGAATTATTGTTTTTTCTATCTAGTGGGATATCACAAGCTTCTTAGTTGACATATATTAAGTTTAAAAACGACAGGAGCCACCTCAATGATTTATATTGTTCTACCTGGAGATACTCTTTATCAGATAGCCCAAAGATTTAAAACCTCTATTGCATTATTGCTCATGTACAATCCCCAAATTACGAATTCAAATTTCATTTACCCTGGGCAAATCATTAATTTACCTCCGACAGGTCATTCCTACAAGCTCTGCCCTATTTTACGACAAGGCGATCGCGGTCCAGCTGTAAGTAGAATACAAATTCTCTTAAGAAATCAAGGACTTTACACCAGAGCAATTGATGGCATTTATGGACCATTGACACAGAGAGCACTTTTAACCTGGCAACAAAATACAAAGGAGCTTGAGGTTACAGGGATTGTAGATGAGGAGACTTGGGTATCGTTAGGTTTTGAATGTAACGAACGTCCGGAGATTGTGCAATACATTGTGCGTCCTGGGAGTTCCTTATTTGCAATCGCCATTTGGTTTGGAGTATCTGTGGATAGCCTTTTACAAGTAAACCCTCAAATTACAAATCCTAACCAAATTCTTCCTGGACAGATAATTAATATACCGGCATCATTTTTAGATTTCTAAACACAGTAAAAACTCACAGGGAAAACATTCCATCAATAAATACAACAAATAATCCCCAACCTAGTAAAGTGAAAAATTATTATTTGGAGGTAATTGATATGGCACAATTAAGAGAAATCATGACATCAAATGTAGTTACAATTAACGAAACACAGTCAGTCCAAGAAGCTGCTGCATTAATGAGCCAACACAATATCGGGTCTGTTCCGGTAGTAAATAACAATGGACAAATGGTCGGAATTGTTACTGACCGTGATATTACACTGCGTACAACTGCGCAAGGAGAAAGTGCACAAACACCCGTTTCTCAAGTTATGACTGCTCAACAAATTGTTCAAGGTACTCCTGACATGGATGTACACGAGGCAGCAAATTTAATGGCTCAGCAACAAATTCGTCGCTTACCAGTCGTTGAAAATGGGCAAATAACAGGAATGGTTGCTTTAGGCGATTTAGCAGTACAAAATCAGTACGCAAACGAGGCCGAACAAGCGTTACAAAACATCTCAACCCCATCCGCACCACAAGAATAACGGGTTTGGGTCAGAGGGACAGGTCCATTATCCCTAAATTAATGGGACGCAGTAACAGCGTCCCTAAAATAAGATTTGAAACATTACCATAATAGAATTGTTCCCCCATCTAGCTCTCCCCCCCCAAATATTATCAATCAAACACTTGTAGGCCCAAGCCCTAACAGTAAAGGACTTCTGAATTTTATACTCTGATTCATTTAATACCATTAAATCCATTCAAAAAATAATTGTATGTATTACAATTATTTTTGGTTGCACAGTATTGTGTTTGTTAAAATGGTAGTACTATACGAATGGGACAGAGGGACAGGTCCCCTGTCCCAGATATAAAATCATTTGTTAAAAAATGGTGGGACGCGGGACCTGTCCCCACGTCCCTTAGAGAAGGAGAACGACATGAAGAATCGCCCCAATATCCGTCTTTTTTATTTTATTTCTATAATGGTTTGTGTGCTGCTGTTTGTTGGGGTTAATGGGGTAATCGAAACCTTCCTTTTACCTCAGGAAAGTAAAGCAACGATTCAAGAATCTGGATCAGTCCACGATTCTTCAGTCATTCAAAAGCTATATAATAGTCAACCAGTGACGATTGTTGCGTATGGTGATTCCATTACATGGGGGTATGAACGAGATTCTAATACCGGAAGAGTAACTCAAGTAAAGAACCCTTATCCAAAAATCCTAGAGAATGAGCTAAGAAAAAAATATGGCTATCGTCATGTAAAAGTGATTAATAGAGGTCATCCCGGCTGGACATCGATCCAGGCACTTAAAAATGTTGAGAAGGAAGTGCTTAGCTACCAACCCGACCTCGTCATTTCAATGTTTGGTATAAATGATGCAAGAGGTCATTCAAAATACAGTCCTCATTCTCAACCTATCCCTGTCGATCAATATAAAGAGAATAATCAACAATTATTACGAAAGCTTCAGGAAAAAGAAATCGAAGTGGTTGTCATCTCACCGACATTGTTTACTAGTAAAAAAAATAGTGCAAATAAAACTCAGGAACACTATACAAATGTGATAAAGTCCTTAGCCATAGATGAAAGAGTCTACTATATAAATGGTTCGGAAATTCCTGTTAAAAATAATCTTAAAGACGGGATTCACTTTAAAGCCGATCAATACAAGCTAATCGCGGAAAAAATAATATCTGAGCTATTTTAACGATTGCAGGAGTTCCCTTAGCTCAATTTCCGAGATATGGTGGGACGCGGGACCTGTCCCCTTGACCCACTTGGGAGTTCGCTGAGTTCTATGTTCCGTTACATTTGTTATTTAGAAGTAATTTACGTCATAAAACGTAGCTTTCTTCAGTCCTGTCAATAGTCATATTCTAGTATTTTCTACCTCTATTACCAATGGTAGACAAAGGCTAGTTATGAATTTCAATTAGTCAAATCTATTAATTTTCAATGATTGCTAGAAGTTAATATAGTAAAAAAGTTTTAAGTTATCATTGAAGGAAAAGTCTTCCTCAAATATTACAAAATTCACATGCTATGATTGGGATGTATCTTGGTACAAACAAGAGGAGGACTGAACATGAAGAAAACTGTATTATCATTAGTAGTGGCAGGTGCACTATTAGTTACTGGGCCATTAGCTAGTTCCGCGGAGCAAGTAAGTGATCAAAAAAATGTATATGAAGGTCGTTATGTTGTATCTGTTAACAACTCTACTGATTGGAATAACCTTATTCAAAACTTACTTAAAAAATATTATTCTGGGAACTATCAAACTCAGCCTAAAGTAGAGACCCCTTCCCAACCAACTGAGGAACCAACTCAACCAAAAGCTGAAGAACCTGTTCAGGAAAAACCTGTTGTTCAACAACCTGTACAACAGCAACCATCAGAACAGCCAAAAGAAACTGAGAACCAAGGCGCTTATTCATTAAGTCAGTTTGAGCAAGAAGTTGTAACTCTAACAAATAATGAACGTGCGAAATATGGCTTACAGCCACTAAAAATTGATTTAAAATTAAGTGAAGTTGCAAGAACCAAATCTACTGATATGAAGAATAAAGGGTATTTTTCACATACAAGTCCAACTTACGGATCACCATTTGAGATGATGAATCAATTTGGTATTCAATATCGTGCAGCTGGTGAAAACATTGCAAAGGGTCAACGTTCACCCCAAGAAGTTGTAAATGCATGGATGAACAGTGAAGGGCATCGGAAGAATATCTTAAACTCAAACTTCACTCATATTGGTGTAGGTCATGTAGAAGGCAATTATTGGACACAGATGTTTATCGGAAAATAAA
The DNA here is from genome assembly GCF_059759275.1 of Ferdinandcohnia sp. GQ5. Lineage (NCBI taxonomy): Bacteria > Bacillati > Bacillota > Bacilli > Caryophanales > Bacillaceae > Ferdinandcohnia > Ferdinandcohnia sp. GQ5. Next base: position 84 of record NZ_JCAXEW010000038.1, on the reverse strand, counting down.
TAGTAATGTTTTTAATAAGGTCACATTAAAGAAAAACTAACTAAAATTTTCTATTCTAGAAAAAAAAGAAGCAGGTAACCTCTG
>NZ_JCAXEW010000037.1:0-15993 GCF_059759275.1 Ferdinandcohnia sp. GQ5 | reverse complement strand
CATTATGGTTGGTCTTTTTTGTTTTTTCAAAACCGAAAGGTTTTGTGGTGTAAAAGAATAGGAATATAAAATAGAATAGGTCGCCTTTCGAGGAGGAAAGGTTCGAGGATGCAAGGGAGCGACAACCAGAATGTTCTTTGTAGAAGTTGAAGCAGCTGATGCACAAAATCTGACACTCTTTAGAAGCTGACCACCGAATACGGAAGGTAAGACCTTGCACCGGTGGTAGCTGGGAAATTTTCCTTGTGAGGGTCTAAGACCAACCAGTGTGGTTGGTCTTTTTGTGCTTTAAAGATTAATTTTAGTACAGTTGATATAGGGACATAAGTGTTAATCGTGTAACCCAGAAGGTTGGAAAGTGATAATGATTTAATGGAAAGACATTAAAGCCCCTACACCCCATCAATTTTTTCCTTTAAAAACAAATAAAGCAAAAAGGGAACTTTATCTGCGGATATCGCAAGGAACTGTCTGATAAATGGATAGTCGTTACTAGAGTATGAATGAAGCAGTTCACTCCACCACTCAGTCTCATATCTAGATATCATACTTAAATTATAGAGGAGTAAGTAATGTGTCATGATTTCAGGAAAAAATGATAGAAGCTCCCTTTCTTTTGGCAGATAGTAGCTGTCTTCATATAGATGATATAGAAGCGGTGAACTTGCCAGTGGTAGAAGATAATTATCCTTTTTAATTTGTAATGTTATTGGCCCGCAGTCTTTTCCTTCTGTTGGTTCTTTAATAAGAGTTGTTGAAAATGGCAGTGTGTTTTCAATAAAATCTACAAATCTCCGTGAGGTCATATGATAGCTGTCTAAAGCTTCAGTTGGGATTGATAATATATTCTGAGTTGTGATTGGTGTTTCAATATATAAGCTTTGTTGAAAATGCAGAGTAAATAAATTTTGTAATTCGGGAATCCTTTTAAATAACTGCTCCATTGTAAACTTTTCACCTTCCATTTGTTTCACATGAAACATACGTTCAGAAAAGTGAGAAAATAATCCGTTTTTTTGCACCTTTACTTCATCATGAAAAAACTCGTAGCTCTGTTTTTTTCGTTTTCTAGTTGAAACTCCATGTGCAAGTACCGAAGTTGATTCTGGGTACTGGGGATCAACAGTTAGTAAACATGCTTTTAACAATTGTACCATTCCATAAAAGAGAAGAACCGGCTTAATGGATAATGGAGCATTTTGGGATAATTGGTAGTAATTTTGACCATGTTCTAAATAATAGATAAACGGGTAACTGTTTTCATAGCTCTTTTTATCTGCGTCTGTAACTGCCGCTTTTTCATAGCATTTTTGTAGTAAGTGTTGTGTTGTATTTGCTGCATGAAGTGCATTAAATGATTGCCAAATAAAACGATAATCAAACAAATTACTAACCTCCAATAAAAACAAAGAAGTACAAAATATGGGTGAAAAGAGATAATGAAAAACTCTGAATTATTAAATATATCGTTCGATTCTTGACAGTAGTTTACCCAGTTGTTAATCTACTAATAATATTTTGCAATCGAAGGGGGATTTATTACATGTGGGAAACAAAGTTTGCCAAAGAAGGATTAACATTTGATGATGTATTGCTATTACCTGCTAAGTCAGAGGTACTACCTAAGGATGTAAATCTTGGGGTTGCGTTAACAGAAACACTTAAGTTAAATATCCCGATTGTTAGTGCGGGTATGGACACAGTAACAGAGCATGAAATGGCTATTGCAATGGCCCGTCAAGGCGGACTAGGGATCATTCATAAGAATATGTCTGTTGAGCAACAGGCTGAGCAGGTTGATAAAGTTAAGCGTTCAGAAAGTGGCGTAATCACAGATCCATTTTTCTTAACTCCTAGTCATCAAGTATTTGATGCTGAACATTTAATGGGAAAATATCGTATTTCAGGTGTTCCAATTGTAAACAACCCACAAGAGCAAATCTTGGTTGGAATTATTACCAATCGTGACCTTCGTTTTATTCAAGACTATTCTATTCAAATTTCAGATGTAATGACAAAGGAAAATCTCGTGACTGCTCCTGTTGGTACAACTTTAGAACAGGCAGAAAAACTTCTACAGAAATATAAAATTGAAAAGCTTCCACTCGTTGATGAAGGTGGAGTATTAAAAGGACTTATTACAATAAAGGATATTGAAAAAGTAATTGAGTTCCCGAATTCAGCAAAGGATGCGCAGGGGCGTCTATTAGTAGGAGCCGCTGTTGGGGTAACAACAGATACAATGCTTCGGGTTGAAAAGCTAGTTAAAGCTGGAGTTGATGCAATTGTTGTTGATACAGCACACGGCCATTCAGCAGGAGTACTTGAAACAGTTAAAACAATTAGAGACGCATATCCAAAACTAAATATTATTGCTGGTAACGTAGCAACAGCAGAAGCAACACGTGCACTTATAGAAGCAGGCGCTAGCGTTGTGAAAGTAGGAATAGGACCTGGTTCTATTTGTACAACTCGTGTTGTAGCAGGTGTTGGTGTTCCTCAAATAACAGCTGTTTACGATTGTGCAACAGAAGCAAGAAAACATGGAGTTTCGATTATTGCTGATGGCGGTATTAAATATTCTGGTGACATCGTTAAAGCATTAGCTGCTGGTGGACATGTCGTAATGCTAGGAAGCTTACTTGCAGGTGTATCTGAAAGCCCAGGGGAAACTGAGATCTTCCAAGGCCGTCGCTTTAAAGTATATCGTGGCATGGGCTCTGTTGCGGCAATGGAAAAAGGAAGTAAGGACCGTTATTTCCAGGAGGATGCGAAAAAGTTTGTTCCTGAAGGTATTGAAGGTCGTCTTCCATACAAAGGCCCACTTACAGACACAATATATCAATTAATTGGTGGTATTCGTTCTGGTATGGGTTACTGCGGCACAAAGAATTTAGAAGAGTTAAGAGAGAATGCACAATTCATTAAAATGACAGGTGCTGGATTACGTGAAAGTCATCCACATGATGTACAGATCACAAAGGAAGCACCGAACTACTCTACTCTCTAAGGTAAATTTAGACAGAACATAATCCATTGGTAGGATTTTTATATTGTGGTAGATAGAGTCATGTACTCTATCTATTTTTTTTGAAGCTGGTATGTTAAAATGTCTTTTGTGCGTATTATGAAAGTGGAGGTTTAAAACGTGAAAAAACAAACACAAAAAAGATTGATTATAAGTATTTTAGCAGTCTTTTTGCTAACGCTTTTTGTAGGACAAATACCTCCTGCAAAAGCAGCACCTGCTCTTGATATAAATGTAAAAAATGCGATATTAATTGATGCAGATACAGGTAAAATACTATATGAAAAAAATGCCGATCAAGCGGCCCCAATTGCAAGTATGGTAAAAATGATGACTGAGTACCTGATAATGGAAGCTATCTCTGAAGGTAGAATATCTTGGGATCAAACTACTCAAATTAGCCAATATGCATATGATATATCTGCAAATAATAACTTTTCAGGTGTTGGCTTACGATTAAATCATGATTATACGGTTGAGGAACTTTATAAAGCAATGGCGATTTATTCTGATAATGCAACAACCATTACATTAGCAGAACTATTAGCCGGTACTGAAGGCGAATTCGTGAAACTTATGAATAAAAAGGCTGAAGAACTAGGCCTTCCAAACTATGAGTTTGTAAATAGTACAGGATTATCAAATTCAATGCTAGGTGATAATTATCCTGAAGGAACGAGTCCAGATGGGGATAATATGTTATCAGCAGAGTCTGTGGCTTTATTAGCCTACTCACTATTACGTGATTATCCAGAAGTATTGGAGATTTCAAGTATCCCTCAATTGGAATTTTATGATGAGAAACTGGATAACTGGAACTGGATGTTGAAACACGATCCAAAGGTATCTCCATATCTTGCAGATTTCTATTATGAGGGAATGGATGGGTTAAAAACAGGTACAACACCAGCAGCTGGTTATTGCTTTACAGGAACTGCTGAACGTAACGGAAAAAGATTAATTTCAGTCGTGATGGGGGCAACAAGCGAACCAGAGCGTTTCAAAGAGACTCGTAAACTATTAGATTATGGTTTTAATAATTTTGAACAAATTGAAGTTTACCCTGAAGGATATCAAGTAAAGGGTAATAAAGAATTAAAGGTAGTCAAGGGAAAAGAAAAGAAAGTAGAAATTTCAACTAAAGCACCAGTAAAATTATTAGTTAAAAAGGGTGTAGATAAGTCTGCATTTAAAGCAGAAATTGTATTTGATGACAAGGTTGTTTCAAAGGATAAAGAAATAACAGCTCCTTTTAAAGAAGGAACAAAAGTGGGCCATATGAGTGTATCCTATGATGGTGATGACTTAGGCTATATTACCGCAAATGGTGATGATAAATTACAGGTACCACTTGTGACAGATACAGGTGTTGAAAAGACAAACTGGTTCGTGCTCATGATGAGAGGAATTGGTGGATTCTTTGGTGATATTTGGTCAAGTGTGGCAAACACTGTTAAGGGCTGGTTCTAATATAAAGGTCTCCTTCTCTGTAGAAGGAGGCTGTTTTTGTTTCCATATTATACTATTTTGGTATAATTACTAGGAAATTAGAAAATTATGAGTTAGAATATTCTTAGTTTATTTTCTATTGGGCATTCACTATAGTTAAAAATATGATATGATTATGCCTATAAAATTAGATAACGAATCATTGGAGGAATCGTAATGGCAAATACAGGAACAGATAGAGTAAAACGTGGTATGGCTGAAATGCAAAAGGGCGGCGTAATTATGGACGTTGTCAATGCAGAACAAGCTAAGATTGCAGAAGAAGCAGGCGCTGTAGCAGTAATGGCTTTAGAGCGTGTACCTGCTGATATTCGAGCGGCTGGTGGAGTTGCTAGAATGGCGGACCCTACAATCGTCGAGCAAGTAATGGGTGCTGTTACTATTCCAGTTATGGCCAAAGCTCGTATAGGTCATATTGTAGAAGCTAGAGTATTAGAAGCTCTTGGCGTTGACTACATTGATGAGAGTGAAGTATTAACTCCAGCTGATGAAGAATTCCACTTAAATAAACGTGATTTCACAGTTCCATTTGTTTGTGGCTGCCGTGACTTAGGCGAAGCAACTCGCCGAATTGCAGAAGGTGCATCTATGCTTCGTACAAAAGGTGAGCCTGGAACAGGAAATATTGTAGAAGCTGTTCGTCATATGAGAAAAGTGAATGCTCAAATTCGTAAAGTTGTTGGCATGAGTGAAGATGAGCTTATGACAGAAGCAAAAAATCTTGGAGCACCATTTGAATTATTGCTTCAAATCAAACAAGAAGGTCGCCTTCCAGTTGTTAACTTTGCAGCAGGTGGTGTAGCAACTCCAGCTGACGCAGCACTTATGATGCAACTTGGAGCAGATGGAGTATTTGTTGGATCTGGTATTTTTAAATCAGATAATCCTGCAAAATTTGCTCGTGCGATTGTAGAAGCTACTACACATTATCAAGATTATGAATTAATTGCACACCTTTCTAAAGGATTAGGAAATGCTATGAAAGGTATTGAAATTTCATCATTATTACCAGAACAACGTATGCAAGAAAGAGGCTGGTAAGTAAGAGGGTGTTCAGACGTGGTTAAAATCGGAGTATTAGGACTTCAAGGGGCTGTCAGAGAACATGTTCGTTCTGTAGAAGCCTCTGGAGCGGAAGCAGTCGTTGTAAAAAAAGTTGAACAACTTGAAGAAATTGACGGATTAATTATCCCTGGCGGGGAAAGTACTACAATGCGCCGATTAATTGATAAATATGAGTTTATGGAGCCACTTCGCTCATTTGCTGAGCAAGGTAAGCCGATGTTTGGAACATGTGCAGGGCTCATTCTACTTGCGAAGCAGCTTGTTGACTATAAGGAGTCACATCTTGGACTTATGGATATTAAAGTTGAGAGAAACTCATTTGGCCGTCAGCGTGAGAGCTTTGAGGCGGAGCTTATGATTCCTAGAATCGCTGAAGACTTTGTCGGAGTATTTATTCGCGCACCACATATTGTAGAAGCAGGAGAAAATGTCGAAATTCTTGCAAAGCATAATGGTAGAATAGTTGCAGCCCGTGAAGGACAATATTTAGGCTGCTCCTTCCATCCAGAATTAACAGATGATCACCGCTTTACAGCGTATTTTGTAAAAATGGTCGAAGAATCAAAAGCAAAAAAACTTGTATAAACAATTAAAACATGGTAAAACTTTATATAAATAATATAAAATGTGAAATCTATGATAGGAACTAGTAGCTCGTCTTTTTTCCTAAGAGAGTCGGTGGTTGGTGTGAACCGATGAAAAAAGCTTGTGAATCCATCCTTGAGTGAAATACTGAATGCATCATTCAAGTAGGTATTTTCGGTAAATCCGTTATCTTTTTCAAGAGGGGGATACTTGTATCCTCAACTAGGGTGGTAACGCGGGTTAACTCTCGTCCCTTTTTTAGGGGCGGGAGTTTTTTGTTTGCCGTAACTGCCGATAAGCGGCGTATTTCTTCGTTGGCTTGGTTCTCTGGTCCTCAAGTAGGTTAGCCACGCTCCGGTCCTCGAACCTGTGCTACCTTGAAATACTTGCTTCTCGACAGTCACGAATGGTTACACATTGTTACTATAACTCATAGATTTTAGGAGGTTTAAGAGATGTTAGATATTAAATTTTTACGAAGCCATTTTGATGAAGTGAAGGAGAGACTCAAGTATCGTGGTGAGGATTTAACAGACCTGGGGCGTTTTGAGGAGTTAGATAAAAAGCGCCGCGAGCTCATTTTGAAGACTGAGGAGTTAAAAAGCCGTAGAAATGAAGTGTCAGGTCAAATCGCTGTTTTGAAACGAGAGAAAAAAGATGCAGATGCTCTCATTTTAGAAATGCGTGAGGTTGGTGATAAGGTCAAAGAACTAGATACGGAATTACGAGATGTGGAAGGACAATTAGAGCATCTAATGTTATCCATTCCGAATTTACCACATGAAAGTGTGCCAATTGGTGAATCTGAGGATGATAACGTTGAAATCCGTAAATGGGGAGAGCTCCCTAAGTTTGGATTTGAACCAAAGCCACACTGGGAAATTGCTGATCAACTTGAAATTTTAGACTTTGAACGTGCAGGAAAAGTAACAGGTAGCCGTTTTGTATTTTATAAGGGGCTTGGGGCAACACTTGAAAGAGCATTATTTAATTTTATGTTAGACCTACATGTAGAGGAACATGGATATGAGGAGGTTATTCCTCCATACCTAGTCAATCGTGCAAGCATGACAGGTACAGGACAGCTTCCAAAGTTTGAAGAAGATGCATTCCTCATTGAAAATGAGGATTACTTCTTAATTCCGACTGCCGAGGTTCCAGTTACAAACCTACACCGTGATGAGATTATAGGCGGAGAAGAGCTACCAATTAAATATGCGGCATTTAGTGCTTGTTTCCGCTCTGAAGCTGGTTCAGCGGGAAGAGATACAAGAGGGTTGATCCGTCAGCATCAGTTTAATAAGGTAGAACTAGTGAAGTTTGTAAAGCCAGAAGATTCTTATCAAGAATTAGAAAGCTTAACAGCAAATGCTGAAAAGGTACTTCAGTTACTAGGTCTTCCATACCGTGTCCTAAGCATGTGTAGTGCAGATTTAGGATTTACTGCAGCGAAAAAATATGACATTGAAGTGTGGATTCCAAGCTACGGAACATACCGTGAAATTTCTTCTTGTAGTAATTTTGAGGCATTCCAGGCAAGACGAGCCAATATTCGTTTCCGCCGTGATCGAGATTCAAAACCTGAGCACGTTCATACATTGAATGGTTCTGGACTTGCAATTGGTCGAACAGTTGCGGCAATCCTAGAGAATTATCAACAAGAGGACGGTACAGTCATCATTCCGGAAGTATTACGTCCTTATATGAGAAATAAAGAAGTAATTGGTCCTAAGTAATCGATTAAAATATTGGCCAGGATTTTACCACTTTCCTGGCCTTATTAAAAAAAATAAAGATATTGTTGACATTTAATTTAAAACTATGATATATTATTTCTTGTCGATACGGAGGAATACCCAAGTCCGGCTGAAGGGATCGGTCTTGAAAACCGACAGGGGTGTTAAAGCCCGCGGGGGTTCGAATCCCTCTTCCTCCGCCATAAATTTTAAATAATACTAGCGCATAAAGTATTGGAGATGAACTCGTTACTATTACGGTAACGAGTTTTTTGCTATTTACATATATTTTATCAATAAAGAACCCCTTTTGAGTGATTATCTCAAAAGGGGTATTTGTTGCTCTAGCTTTTTAAAAGTTCGGTTTGTCTGATAAACTTTGAAATTTTCTCGATAATTAGTTCAACTGAACCTTCGTCTTGTAAAATATCGTATTCATTGATATTTAATCGAAGAACAGGGCAAGCAGTAAAATTATTGATCCATTTCTCATAACGACCGTGCATTTCTTCCCAATATGAAATAGGAGTTTGTTGCTCCATTGGTCTGCCTCGTTCTTGGATTCGATTAATGATATCATCAAGGCTGCCTTCAAGATAAATTAATAAATTCGGATGTGGGAAATATGGTGTCATTACCATCGCATCAAAAAGGTTAGTATATGTCTCATAATCGACAGGCGCCATGGTTCCCTTTTCATAATGCATTCTCGCAAATATGCCTGTGTCCTCATAGATAGAACGATCTTGGACAAATCCTCCGCCATATTCAAAGATTTTCTTTTGCTCTTTAAAACGTTCTGCAAGGAAATAGATTTGAAGGTGGAAGCTCCATCTCTCAAAGTCTGCATAAAATCGATCTAAATATGGATTCGTATCCACTTTCTCAAAGGAGGTCCTAAATCCAAGTGCATTTGCAAGTGCATTTGTCATCGTAGACTTTCCAACACCAACTGTACCTGCAATGGTGATCACTGCATTACTAGGGATATCATATTTATTACGCAAATTCATTCTGTCTTACTCCTTTTTCAAGAATGGTGTCTTCTATTTTTGATAGGATTTGTTCAAGATCCTGTTTATTCTGTACAAAGTCTAGCTTGTCTCCGTTAAATCGTATAACAGGAATATTTGGGTGTGTCTTTTCGAACTTTGCCATTGATTGCTCATAATCAAGGCTTAATTGACTAAGATAAGCTGGGTCAATACCTTTTTCGATGTCTCGACCACGCATCTTAATCCGTTCTAATAAAGTATCGAGGCTAGCGTGTAAATAGATGACGACATTCGGTACTGGCATATCAGCGGTTAGAATTTCATAAATCTGTAAGTATTTTTGAAATTGCTGAGTTTTCAATGTCCGCTCAGCGAAGATTAGGTTTTTGAATATATGATAATCCGCAACAACCGGTTGATTTTTTTGAAGGTAATTTTGATTTATGTCTTCAAGTTGTTTGTATCGGTTACAAAGGAAAAACATTTCTGTTTGAAAACTCCATTCATCAATATTCGTATAAAATTTACCCAAGAATGGATTTTCATCGACTATCTCTTTCAATAAGGCAAATTCGAATTGCTCTGAAATAGCCTTAGCGAGAGAGGTCTTCCCAACTCCGATCGGACCCTCTACTGTAATAAAGGGAATCCTACTACCCATCTCGTGTCCCCCTTTTTATATCAATCAAATGACAGATAAGCATTATTTTATCACAGGAAGATAGATGTTTGTTATTAATTGTCGAAAAAACAGACTGGGAAATATTATAGTTTTCTTATTGTGCACTAAATAGAAAAAGGAACTCGAAAAATCGAGTTCCTTTAAATGATGTCATCGTTTTACGACATTGAAATTATCTGTGATCAACAGCCAATTTTGAGGGAACGGTAGCCCCAGCTTCCAATAGCTGATTCCTCGTAGATTCAATTCTTTAATCAAATCAAACTTTGCCTGAATGCTTCTAGCATCCTCAAACCAAACCTTATGTTGCTTTCCAGCCGAGTCCGTATAATCAAAGTGAGGAGCTTGTGCCTTCGTATCGTATTGGATTGGTACATTATGTTGCTTTGCGAGTTCAATTGCTCGCTGTGGGCTTACTGCCTTTGCATATTCGCCCCCTTGCACAAAAGGCAATGTCCAATCATAGCCATAGAGGTTTTGCCCCATCATTATTTTTGACGCTGGCATCTCAGTGATGGCATATTCAAGAACCTCTCGAACAGGACCAATTGGTGATACTGCCATTGGTGGACCGCCACTATATCCCCATTCATACGTCATGATGACAACAAAGTCCACGATTTCACCGTGTGCTTTATAATCGTGTGCTTCGTACCAAGCGCCCTTTTGTTCTGCACTTGTTTTAGGAGCTAGTGCAGTGGATAGTAGCCAGCCTTCTTGGCTAAAGCGCTGTTTTGCTTTACGCAAGAAGTTGTTATAGGCTTCGCGGTCTTCTGGTCGTAAAAACTCCATATCAAAATGAATATCACGGAACCCATATTTTTTTGCTGTTTCTACGATTGTATCTAACAGCTTATTTTGGACATTTTGGTCGTTAAGCACAATACGACCTAGTTCATTGCTAAATTGTCCTTCTTCTAAATTCGCTACGACCATCATAAGGGTTACGTTATTTGCACTTGCAATGCTTGGCAAATTGTTCAATGGTGGTTCTTTTAGAGTGCCATCTCGTTGGATTTGAAAGTTAAATGGGGCTAAGTATGTTAAGTATGGAGCTGCTTGTCGTGAACTTCTTTCAAGAGCGGGACTTACTGAAGTTCCTGATGGTTCCACATAAGCATTGGTTTCTACATTTCGTTTTGGGCGTGCAGGAATATAGAGTCTAAGACCTACATTTAATGGACGATTCGGTGGTAATTGGTTGATTTGTGCTAATTGCTGATAATTAAGTCCAAATTTATTTGCAATTGACCAGAGGCTATCGCCTGGTTGGACCCAGTAAAATTGTCCAACAATAGGAATAACGAGTGCCTGGCCAATCGCAAGATTACCGGGGTCTGGAATTTGGTTTGCACGAACAATTTCATCTACTGTAGTGCTGTACGCTTGAGCGATTCCAAATAAGGACTGACCTCGCTCTACAACATGAATTTGCATGTTTGACCTCCTCATTCTACAATCTAGGTAACACACCTTTATTACTCTATGAGAGAATAAGAAAGATGATGCTTGGATAAAATGTTTAACTTTATTTAGTCGGGGTCATACTCCGACTAAATAAAGTTAAAGCCTACGGTGGATGCCACAGATTTTCAAGGGTAACTTTTCGAGCCTAAGATCAAAGACTAAGTACGCCACTTCCTGTGGCAACGTCTTTGTGACCGACCTCGTGTGGGCCTAAAAAATCTGGGCGCAAATACGCCAAGGCGCATTTGATTTATCTAGTGAGGGAGTATTTACTTTGATGAAATCTGACGAATATTATATGAAATTGGCGATTGAAGAAGCAAAAAAAGCAGCTGATATAGATGAAGTGCCTATTGGTGCTGTTCTTGTTATAAATGATGAAGTTATTGCAAAAGCCCATAACCTTCGTGAAACACAGCAACGTTCAATTGCCCATGCAGAACTATTGGCACTTGATGAAGCCTGTCGACGTTCAGGCACTTGGAGATTAGAGGATTCTACCTTGTATGTCACTCTTGAGCCCTGTGCAATGTGCTCGGGGGCTATCGTGCTATCGCGGGTAAAACGGGTCGTTTACGGGGCGAGTGACCCTAAGGGAGGATGTGCGGGAACCTTAATGAACCTTTTACAGGAACAACGATTTAATCATCAAACTGAGGTCGTTTCAGGTATTTGTGAGGAAGAATGCAGCGAACTCCTAAGTTCATTTTTTAGACAGCTTCGAAAGAGAAAAAAAGATGAAAAGAATCGCACTACTGGTTCTACTTGAAAAAACTTACAGTTGGAATACGTTGATTTTTTTTGACTGAGCCTTTATACTAAGAATGTGTCACAAAGACACCTAACAATTTGGTATCAATTTTGCCGTGCTAAGCGGGGAGGTAGCGGTGCCCTGTACTCGCAATCCGCTCTAGCGAGGCCGAATCCCTTCACAGAGGGTAGTTATTGTAGGGTCTGCCTCAAGTAAGTGGTGTTGACGTCTGGGTCCTACGCAATGGGAACCCGTGAATCCTGTCAGGTCCGGAAGGAAGCAGCAGTAAGCGGACTCTCCCATGTGCCGTAGGGTTGCCTGGACCGAGCTAACTGCTTGAGTAACGCCTGGGGTAACTATTCGACGGAAGGTGCACGGCAGTTATACTACATAAAACAACTCACTCATTCGGGTGGGTTTTTTTATTGTCTAGTTCAAGGCTCCATCGGCGCTCTGGGCTAAGTCAATTGCTTCGGAAGGTTGCGCTCGTCTTATGCTTGGCACCTAAAGTTGAGCTTCTTGAACTGTTCTTGTTTTTTCTAGATTTTTTCAGTGAATGATATAATCACTTTGTACAGAATATTCACTTCCTGTATAATAGGAAGTGGACGAAGAGAAGGAGGGGCAATATCAATGGCATATCAAGCATTATACCGTGTCTTTCGGCCACAAACCTTTCATGACGTGGTCGGACAAGAACATATAACCCAAACATTAAAGAATGCCCTTCTTCAAGAAAAATTTTCTCATGCTTACCTTTTCTCAGGACCAAGGGGAACAGGAAAAACGAGTGCTGCGAAAATTTTTGCAAAAGCCGTTAACTGTGAGCGTTCTCCAGTAGCTGAGCCTTGTAATGAGTGTGCCGCATGTCGGGGAATTACCGACGGCTCAATTTCTGATGTGATTGAAATTGATGCTGCATCAAACAATGGTGTCGATGAAATTAGAGATATTCGCGATAAAGTGAAGTATGCTCCCAGTGCAGTACGCTACAAGGTATATATCATTGATGAAGTACATATGCTTTCAATCGGTGCGTTTAACGCCTTGTTAAAAACATTGGAGGAACCACCAAGACATGTCATTTTCATCTTAGCAACAACCGAACCACATAAAATTCCACTTACGATCATCTCCAGATGTCAACGCTTTGATTTTCGTCGGATTACAACTCAAGCAATCGTAGGGAGAATGAAAACGATCATATCTGAACAGAACGTGACAGTGGATGATCAAGCTCTTTATGTAATCGCAAGAGCTGCTGAAGGTGGAATGCGGGATGCGTTAAGTTTATTGGACCAAGCGATTTCCTTCAGCGACGAAGTGGTAAAACTTGAAGATGTTCTCACGATAACTGGAGCTGTTTCGCAATCACTGCTAACGAATGTGGTTAGGGCGACACACGACCGAGATGTCCGAACAGCTTTGAAGACACTCGATGAAATGATGGACCTTGGGAAAGACCCAATGAGATTTATCGAAGATTTAATCTTCTATTATAGGGACATGCTTTTATATCAAACAGCACCCCAATTAGAAGAAGTGATGGAGCGGGTATTAGTTGATGAAGATTTTTCGGACCTTGCAAAAAATATCCCTAATCATGAAATTTACGAAACCATGGATATTTTAAACCAAGCCCAGCAGGAGATGAAGTGGACGAACCATCCGCGAATTTTTCTAGAGGTAGCACTCGTAAAGCTTACTCAAATGGATAAACAACATTCATTTGAGTCATTGCCACAAATTGAAGGCTTAATGAATAAAATAAATATGTTAGAATCTGAACTTGCATCAATTAAGGAAAAGGGTGTAACAGCCCAACCACAAGATGCAAAGCCTGCTGAAAAACGTCCACAAAAAACATCTAGAAATGGTTACAGAACCCCAGTGGGAAGAATAAATGAGGTTTTAAAGAGTGCAACTAGACAGAATCTTGATTTATTAAAAGGAAAATGGGGCGATATGCTTGATCAACTTCGAAGTCAAAACAAAGTGTCTCATGCAGCCCTTTTAATTGAAAGTGAACCAGTTGCAGCTTCTTCAAATGCGTTTGTGTTAAAGTTTAAATATGAAATCCATTGTAAAATGGCATCTGAAAACACAGAAGTAAAAGAAAATCTCGAAAACATACTTACCACATTAACCGGAAATAGGTTTGAAATGATTGGTGTACCCGATGATGAATGGGGTAAAATTAGAGAAGAGTTTATCCGTGGGCAAAAAACCGATGATGATCAAGGGCCTGAGGAAACCGAGGACCCTCTTATTGCAGAAGCGATGAAGATTGTTGGTGCAGAGCTCATTGAAATAAAGGAATAATAAACATATAGGAGGAATGTAACATGATGCGTGGCGGCGGAATGGGTAATATGCAAAAAATGATGAAACAAATGCAAAAAATGCAAAAGGATATGGCAAAGGCACAGGAAGAACTTGCTGAAAAGGTGGTAGAAGGTACTGCTGGTGGTGGTATGGTCACTGTAAAAGCAAATGGCCAAAAAGAAATTATTGACGTTATCATTAAAGAAGAAGTGGTAGACCCTGATGATATCGAAATGCTACAGGACCTTGTTTTAGCAGCAACAAATGATGCCCTTAAAAAGATCGAAGACCTAACAAATGAAACAATGGGTCAATTTACTAAAGGAATGAACCTTCCATTCTAATCGGTTGAAAGGACTTAGATAGATATGCATTATCCTGAACCAATATCTAAGCTAATAGATAGCTTTATGAAATTGCCAGGTATCGGCCCAAAAACGGCCGTGCGTCTGGCTTTTTTTGTACTAAGTATGAAAGAGGATGTCGTGCTTGATTTTGCTAAAGCGCTTGTCAATGCAAAGCGAAATCTCACATATTGCTCAAATTGCGGGCATATAACAGATAGAGACCCTTGTTACATTTGTGAAGATGAACGTCGCGACAAAACAGTGATCTGTGTCCTACAGGATCCGAAAGATGTAATCGCAATGGAAAAAATGAAAGAATACAACGGTCTTTATCATGTCTTACATGGGGCAATCTCCCCAATGGATGGTATTGGTCCAGAAGATATTAAAATTCCTGAATTACTAAAAAGACTTCAGGATGACACGGTACAAGAAATTATTTTAGCGACTAATCCGAACATTGAAGGGGAAGCTACAGCTATGTATATTTCTCGTTTACTAAAACCAACGGGTATTAAAATTACAAGAATTGCTCATGGCTTACCAGTTGGTGGAGATTTAGAATATGCTGATGAAGTAACACTATCAAAGGCACTTGAAGGTCGCCGGGAATTATAGGAGGTCTTTTATGCTTTTTAAAAAGAAGGGAAAGCTTCGAAAAGAATATAATCAAGAGCTCTTTAGTCAGTTAGAAATGGCAAAGAAGGAATGGATGAGACAGAAAAATCTTATCGAAAAAAGTGTTGAACCTTCTGATGATGTTTTAAGTGAACTTAAAGTCGCAGAAACCAAATACTTCTTTTTACTAAGAGAAGCAAAAAGGCGAAAAGTATTTCTATAAAAATAAATCCTATCAAGGAAGTAAGACTTTCTCTGATGGGATTTTTTATTATGAATAGAAACATTAAATAAAAATAGGACAAGAGGTTCTTAAAACTCCCCACTCACATAGAATAATAGTACAAGTTGTGAGAAGGAGTGAAGTCTGATTGGAACCAAAGTTTGTTATAGCAATACTTGGAGGATTAATTGTACTTGTTCTTTTAATAGGAGCACCTCTTAAGCCAATTCGGCTAGTGGGACAAGTATTCGTTAAAATCCTAATCGGCGCATTGTTTCTATTTTTCTTAAATGCATTTGGACAATCATTTGATCTGCATGTACCAATAAATCTAGTGACTTCTGCAGTATCTGGTCTACTCGGTCTCCCAGGCTTAGCGGCACTTGTAATTATAGATTTATTTATAGTAGGATAAAAAAACAAATGGAGTCTCATTTGTTTTTTTATTGTTTAAATTTGATGGCAGATTATAAAATAGTGGAATGGTAAGAAAACGAAAATTATTTCAATATAATTTGTTGACTTTTAGTTGAATTGGGTGTATATTTATATCTCTCACAGGGAATACCTTAAAATAAGAAAAAACGCAAAAAAATATGTTGACTTATTTTTGTGAGGATGTTATATTAATAAAGTCGCTTCTGAGAGGCGAAACAAAAGTC
>NZ_JCAXEW010000036.1:0-18318 GCF_059759275.1 Ferdinandcohnia sp. GQ5 | reverse complement strand
TACACTCAGTCCTTCATCACCCCTATGAAGCACTTTACACCAAGCTCCTAGCTACACCCGCTCCTTCATCACCTCGATGAAGGACTTTACACCGACTCCCAGACTTCACCCGCTCCTTCACCACCTCAATGAAGGACTTTACACCGACGCCCAGACTTCACCCAGTCCTTCATCACCACGAGGAAGGACTTTACACCAAGCTCAAGACTTCACCCAGTCCTTCATCACCTCCATGAAGGACTTTACACCGAAGCACAGAATTCACTCGGTCCTTCACCACCTCGATGAAGCACTTTACACCAACTCCAGACTTCACCCGGTCCTTCATCACCTCGATGAAGGACTTTACGCCAAGCTCCAGACTTCACCCGGTCCTTCATCACCATAATAGACAAACTTCTTCAAAACCACAGTACCTACTTCCACAACAAAAATAGATGCCAAAGGCAATTTTTTCTTACAAATCGCCCCTAGCATCTATTTCATATTTTTATTTTTGGTGTTGTTATTTTACGGTAAATCAACGGTGATGTTTCGCCAACTTGCGAACTATTTGCTTCCTGTACTGCTTTTTTAACGATATGATGATCAGGTGCCAGGTGACACACTGGGTCTGTTGCTTGAGCGTCTCCAGTCAAGGCATAGGCCTGACATCGACATCCACCACCATCTTGCTGTACCAAATCACATGAACGACAAGTTTCTGGTAGCCACTCATCCCCTCGAAATCGATTAAATGAATCCGATTCATACCAAATTTGCTGCAATGACCGCTCACGAACATTTTCAAAAGAAATTTCTTCTATCATCCCAGCCGTTGGGCATGGTAACACGTCTCCGTTGGGGGCCACAGTTAGAGCGACCGCTCCCCAACCGCCCATGCATGGCTTGGGAGTTGATTCATAATAATCAGGTATAACCCAGATAATTTCCATTTCTCTCCCCAAGTGTGCTCTTGCTGCTTCAAAAACTTCACTCGCCCGCTCAATTTGCTCTCGACTTGGCATGAGCTGATCCCGGTTAAGTAAAGCCCAATTATAAAACTGAGTATTTGCTAATTCCAGCCGTTCCGCGCCCATTTCATGAGCAAACGTAATAATTTCATCTAATGTATCGATGTTCAACCGATGCAACACGACATTTAATGATAAATGCATTCCCGTCCTCTTGACTGCTTCAACAGCCTTCCGTTTCTTTTCAAACGCCTTAAATCTGCCAATCTTATCCGAAAGCTTTTCTTCTCCAGCTTGAAAACTAATTTGGACATTGGCCAACCCGGCTTCCTTAAACTGCTTTGCCTTTTCCTCAGTTAACCCAATCCCACTTGTTATCAGATTCGTGTACATTTCTAATGAGTTCGCATGGTGAATCAGTTCTTCTAAATCATTTTTTAAAAGCGGCTCTCCTCCTGAAAAATGAATCTCAACAACTCCAAGATTGGCAGCTTCTGATAATACCCGCTTCCAATCCTTTGTTGATATTTCCATTTCCTTTCGTGTCATTTCTAATGGATTTGAACAATATGGACAATGTAAGGGACAACGATGCGTTAACTCTGCAAGCAGCGAAAAAGGGGGCTGCACTCTATAATTCTTTGATTCTAGAATCTTGCATCACCACCCATCCTTCGTCCACCATCTGTAAGATAAACTTTGTGATATCCGCCTGCATGACTTCGAAATCAGGCAAATTCTCAGACTTTAGGGAACTTCTCATTTTTTCGGTGATGGTGTGAACTGATTCATTTCCGTCACATAGAGCAAGAATTGACGCGGCAGTTTCGTTCAGAACCACAACCTTTTCAGGTAACAAAAGAAGATGTTTTTCTCTTACCTTATCAAACTTGAGTCGCCCCTTTTGTGCGAGTTTTGGAAAACTAGTAGTCAAATTTTCCCCACCACCTTTACTTATACCTTAATCTGGAAAAGCTTTTTCAATCGCATCAAGCTGTGCCCAAAGTACATCACACTTAAATTGTAAGGCCTCAACCGCAAGCTGCTGTTCTTTTAATGTCTTGCAATAATCCAGTACTACATTCAGAGCAAATTCTGTATCTCGAGGTGCTTGTGTTAAGCGATTTCGGAAATACCCAAGTCCGGACCGGTCAATCCACGGATACAATCGTTCAAGGATTTTAATCCGCTCTGAAATAAGAATGGGTGAAAATAGTTCTGTTAATGAAGAAGCAACTGCTTCTAACCATGGCTTTTCTTTCGCAAAATTCACATAAGCGTCCACGGAAAAACGAACAGCAGGTACCACATGTTCTTCACTTAAAACCTCTTCTCGGGAAAGTCCCACCACTTCCCCTAGCCTTAACCAAGCTTCAATGCCGCCTTCTTGTTTATGATTTCCATCATGGTCAATAATCCGCTGTATCCATTCACGTCTAAACTCCCTAGTTGGAAGCTTTGATAAAATAACCGCATCCTTAATCGGAACAGATTTTTGATAATAATAGCGATTGGCTACCCAACCTCGGATTTGCTCTCGACTTAGGGTACCTTCGTGCATCGCCACATGAAAGGGGTGTTTATCATGATAGGAAGAACGCCCGACATCGATTAATCGTTCTTTAAAATCCTCTCGAGACCATGGCTCTCCAACCTCATGAGACACCCTTGCTAACCCTCCTTGTTGTGGCATATTCAAACCTCCAATTCCATACCTTCATAGGCAATCTCAATACCGTGTTGTTTCAACGTCTCTGCTTCCTCGGAACCTTTTTTCAAAATAGGATTGCTATTATTAATGTGGATTAAAATTTTTCGTTTAGCTGAAAAAGATGCTAAACTCTCAATGATTCCTGACGTACCACTAATTGGGAGATGCCCCATATCCCTTGCATTCCGTTTCGTCGCACCCAATGCAACTAATTCATCTTCAGACCAAAATGTTCCATCCACTAACAAAATATCTGCTTTATGTAAAGCAGACTCAATTTCCGGAGTCATCGTATCTAAAGTCGGAAAATAAGCCACACATTTTCCAGACCGTTCATTTTGTAAAAGTAGACCAACCTCCCATATTTCTTCGGAACTCTCATTATTTGATTTAGCATAAAGAGGTGGTTTTCTTGAAACAGGAATCGTCTCAATCAGAAGTGACCCCTCACTTGTATCCCCAATTCGTTCCTTAGATTCAGGATTAAGTGAATGCCATTCCCAAGAACAATAATTTTTTAGCATTGGAAACACAGGAAAGGCTGTGTGTAAACATTTCCTTACCGTTTCCGTCCCAAATATCGTTAAATGGGAGCCTTCTCGTAACGACAATAAACCGATTGAGTGATCAA
Organism: Ferdinandcohnia sp. GQ5; assembly: GCF_059759275.1. Classification (NCBI taxonomy): domain Bacteria; kingdom Bacillati; phylum Bacillota; class Bacilli; order Caryophanales; family Bacillaceae; genus Ferdinandcohnia; species Ferdinandcohnia sp. GQ5. The sequence goes on along the minus strand of NZ_JCAXEW010000036.1, from coordinate 15,023 downwards.
GCTCTGCATCGGTTAAAATCACACCAGTAAGTGGTGTTTCCCTAATACCAGGTCCTGCATGAAGGTCAGAAAAGGTTTCAATCTGTCTACTAACATCCGGACCAGCATTGATGAGATACCAGTCTTTATCATTTGCACTTATCGCAAGGGAGGACTGTAACATCGGTTTTAACTTAATATCCCCGTCGCGAACACCGCTACAGTTGGGACATGCGCAATTCCATTGTGGAAAGCCTCCTCCCGCTGCTACTCCTAAGACCCTGACTCGAATTTTACTCCATCCTTTCAAACAGACATAATAAAGCATGTAAGGCAAGTTTAGTAGTATTACTCACGGATGTAGGAATACATTGTCACCTCAGCGGCTGTATTAATCACTTCATACTCAGGAATGACCCACATGCTTTTCACCCCCTTCAAAAGGATAAAGGTATATGAAAACTGATTAAACTTTCGCCCTTTCAAGCTATTCATATGTTAAAAATAGGCGCAAAATAACCATGAATTTCGACAGAAAGTTGTCCAATTTGCTAAATTGAAACGAACAAACTTATCCATGAATAAAAAAACAATGCCCTCTGAAATAACCCAAGAGCATTGTTAATCAATCATTATTCTTTAATACAGTACTCGAACTGAATAGCTCCTTCTTTTTCCATCCACCCCATTTAAAATAGGAAAATGAAAAAAGGCTGCTAATGATAAAACTAATTCCAATCCCTAGTGCAATTCCGTTCTGCCCAATTAAACTCGAGCAGAAATAAGTAAGTGGATATCGGAGAAGCCAGAAGGATAGAATGTTTAGTATTAGTACTTGATACATGGCACCCGCTCCTCTTACGACACCATTCAAAATAAAGTTAATGCCAATGAATGGATAAAAGAAAGCGACCATTTTTAAATAATCCGTTCCAAAAGTCACTGCTTCTTTTTCCTGAAGAAACAACTCTGTAAAACCTTCTGCAAACATGAAGACAATCAAAGCAATTGACACCATAATGATTACATTGAAAATCGTTCCGTACACTGCAATTTGATGAACCCGCTCCCATTGGTTGGCTCCAATATTTTGACCAGCCATACTATTCACCGCTGTGCCTAATGCCATCGCCGGAATAGTTATTAAACTATCAATTCGTTGTGAGGCGCCAAATCCTGCTACAACCGCACCATCGAATGAATTTACTACAGATAGAATGGCCGTAACACCTGCGAAAATCACCATCATCTGTAAGCCAGCAGGAATTCCTAATTTTAAAATTAACCAAATATCCTCTTTACTTGGTAAATAGGGTATCGAATATGGAACAAACTTGCCTCGAAAAGTATACGCTAATGCCAACAAAAATGAGATCCCTTGCGCTAACACAGTTGCCCATGCAGCACCGTGGATTCCCCAATCAAAATAGAAAATGAATAATGGATCCAAAACGGCATTCAACACAACTGCTATGAGCACAAAACGCAACGGAGTCTTACTATCCCCCAGTGCCCTAAGTACAGTGCCAATAAAGTTATATCCCATAATAAACAAAATACCAATAAAATTTATTTCTAAGTATGCCTTTGCCTCATTGAGCATTTCCATAGGTGTATTCAAAAATAGTAATAAAGATTCTGAAAAAAGGTAACCAAATAAACCAACTACAATCGAAAGCGTTGATAATATAACAACAAAAGCATTCACATATTTTTTTAATCCTTGCTCGTCATTCATTCCTTTTTGTTGAGAGAGGATTGTCAATGTGGCGTTGTTAATTCCAATAATAAAAGCCAATACCGTGATAACAATTGTAGAAGAAATTGTAATTGCCCCGAGTGCATTTGCACCTAGTAAATTTCCTACCCACAAACTATCGATAAATTGGTAAGAAACCTGAAGTAGATTGGTTAACATTATTGGTCCAGCAAAGGTAATTAGTTGTTTGCGGATTGAGCCTTGCGTGAAATCCTGTTGCGTCAAAACGTGAACACTCCTTATTCTTCAGAGATATCTGTTCTAGGATACCATACCTTCTCTATGCTGTCTGATTCTTTACTCCAGGAAATAAATTAGATGTTTTGCATAACTAAAAAAACAATAAAGGAGTTTTCCCTCTATTGTTTTTCCTAGAATATATTATTCCTCTAAATCGTACATACAAAAGTAAAAGAAAGCCTAGTTTTTCTTAACACTACTTGATATTATACATACTTTTTCATCTCAATCGCACGATCAGGGTGACATGCTGTAAGGTCTAATTCAATCTCTTTATTTTGAATCATTGAAGCCGCTAAACTACCAATATATGGGCCCATTGTAAGTCCAGATGCCCCTAATCCAGTAGCAAGCAAAACGCCTTCAAGTGTATCAACTGTACCTAGGATCGGTAATAAATCTGGGCCCATTGGACGAAATCCGATACGAATCTCTTCTAAAGTACCATCTTCTAAACCTGGGGCAACCTCTAGGGCTTCAGTCAAAACCTCATTCACTCCACCGGCTGTCAATCGATAATCAAATCCAGACCCAGTTTCTCTAGTCGCACCCGCAACCACTTTACCATCATCAAATGGAACCAAATAGTGGGTTGACTGTGGAATAATAATCGGCCAATCAGAACTATTTATTCCTGGTAATTTTATATGAGCAATCTGACCTCGCTGTGGATTGACGTTCAATTGGATACCAAACAGCTGCAATAACTCAGGAGCCCATGCACCAGTGGTGATGAGGACTTTATCAGCAAAAAACGTTTTATCTCCTACCGTAACACCCATTACTTTTCTATTATTCTCATGAACTAGTTCTGCATCGCCTTCGACAAACTTGGCACCGTGACGTTGTGCAGCCCGTTTTAACGCATCACGCAGCAAAGCGCCATCTACTCTTGCCCCTCCAGATACATACAAACCTTCCAAGTTTTTGTTAAGTGGTGGAAAGAGTTCTCGTGCCTGCTCACCATTCAGACGCAGAATATCACCTATTTCAGGTGCATCCTTCCGTTTGGTTTTCACTCTCTTTTCAATTTCATCCAATTTAACAGGATCTGACGAGACACATAATGCACCAACCTTTTTATAACCAACTTCATCTTCGCCCTCATTTTGCAAAGTAGAAATTATATCTTGATAGAAAACAAAACTTTCCTTAGCAAGGTTATACCAAGTTTCATTTTCAATTTCTTTGATCCAGGGACAAACAATACCCGCTCCAGCTGAAGTTGCCTTTCCTTCTTGTTTTTTATCAATCATGATGACATCTAGATTATTTTTGGCCATGTGATACGCTGCACTTGCACCTACTATTCCTGTTCCGATTACAATAACTTTCATGTCAATCACTCCTTCTAATTCTAGTGTATTTAACATTCAGGGACTTTACCTTAGCTATTTTCACATTATATAAATGATTGAACTACTTATACCATAAATCTATTTATAACTACCTCTCCTGTATGAATCTTACTACGTTTAAAATATAAATATAACTTTTTAGTTTGTGGGTCCTTTATGTCCAAATTCCAATGAGCTGTTAAAAAAACTTTTCGAATATCGAAGAAAATTATTGGCAGTGAGGACTTATTCTATTATTATAAGTATTATCAAAAAAGTTTGGAAATCGAAAGACCCAAAATAGGTTTACATAGAAGCTAACTGGGCAATTTAAACTTGACATAATTTTTTTGATAGTATTTGAAGTAAAGGAGAAATGTATATGAGCAACAAAATTAGACTAGGTATCGTAGGTTACGGTAATCTTGGAAAAGGCGCAGTTAAAGCTATTAAACAATCTCCTGATATGGAATTAGTAGCAGTTTTTACGAGAAGAGATCCAGAAGCCCTCGTTCTTGATGAGCCAAATGTAAAAGCTGAGCACATTTCAAATGCAAGTGATTATCAAGGTAAAATTGATGTTATGTTACTTTGTGGAGGTTCTGCTACAGACCTACCTGAACAAACTCCGCAAATTGCTAGCATGTTCAATACTGTAGATAGTTTTGATACACATGCAAAAATCCCTGAATTCTATGCAGCTGTAAACGAAGCTGCAAAAAATACGACTGCTATTATTTCAGTAGGTTGGGATCCAGGTTTATTCTCCATTAATCGTGTTATGGCGGATGCGATTTTACCTAATGGTGAAAATTATACCTTCTGGGGTAAAGGCCTTAGCCAAGGACACTCTGATGCAATAAGACGAGTAGATGGTGTTAAAAACGGTGTACAATATACTATTCCATCTGAAGATGCAATGGAAAAAGTGCGCAGTGGTTCAAATCCAGAACTAACAACTGCTGAAAAGCATCGCCGCGTCTGCTACATCGTTGCTGAGGAAGGTGCAGACAAAGCAGCTATCGAAAATGAAATTAAAACAATGCCAAACTATTTCGCAGATTATGATACAGAAGTGAATTTTATCTCAGAAGAAGAATTAAACCGTGAGCATTCTAAAGCACCACATGGTGGATTTGTCATTCGTGGTGGTAAAACTAGTGAAGACACTACACAGGTATATGAATTCTCACTAAAATTAGACAGCAATCCTGAATTTACGTCTGCTGTATTAGTTGCATATGCAAGAGCAGCATACCGATTAAACCAAGAAAAGCAATTTGGTGCAAAAACTGTATTCGATGTAGCACCAAGCTATATTACACCACGTTCTCCAGAAGAACTAAGAAAAGATTATTTATAAGAAAATCTATAAAAAAATCACTCACAATTCGTGAGTGATTTTTTCCTACTTACTCATCACTACCTCTGTAACGGTTGTATGGCAGCGGGTTCCAAACTCTATATTTTAGGTTTTCTGAACGAAGTGGTGAAGGGATATCATCAAATATTTTTCGTGCAACTTCTAGTTCACGTTCTGCCTCGGACTTATCCTGATACATAAATTCATCGGAAGCCTTTTCCAATGCTTTATTTACCTTTTCTTCTAAATACTCAACCACCATTTCTTGTTGTTTATGGATAGACTCTCTGGCTGATGCCACCCAATCCGGCTGAGCGGTACGAAGTGTGTCTGATACATAACTGAACTCTTCGAAAATATCTCTATATATTTTATCGGCATTTTCACGTGCATCCATGATCACATTTTCTAAATCTTCTATCGTAAGTTCCTCAACCTTAAGCGGTTTTCTTCGCTTTGGACCACCAATTCTTGATCTCGTTAAATAATATGGGAAAATACTCTTTATCGTTTTACCGACAGGTGAGATAGCCATATTGTTCTCATCCACACCTTTCGGCTGCACACCCTGCATCGCAATCCGGGCAGACTCTGGTCTTACTATTTCTTTCGGTGGTAAAACCCCATACCTCAGTAACTCACGAATCCCAGTCCCGGAGATATTAATACGATATTGTTCATCATGTGGACATGTTTGGTCAGTTGCTTGCGTACTGCATCGAGTACAGTAAAACACTTCATGGAACAAGCGAATATCGATTCCTAATTCATCTGGTGTAAATTCATCAAATATCGTATGGCTTGCATATTTTTCATAGAAATCACCAATACCCGCATGATCCCGTCCGATTAAAGCGTGGGTACACCCATAGTTTTTCATGATCAACGCATGGAGAACCGCTTCACGTGGACCAGCGAATATATAAGTAACTCTTAAAGGTGCAAGAATCGTTCTTTCTTTTGGATAATATGTATCCAGTACACTGCGGTAAGACAACATTCGAAACTCGTGTCGTGTATATTCACGCTTTGCCATTTCTACTAGTGGCTGAACAAATAGGCCCTCTAACTCTTCCAACGCATTTCTATGAATATACTCATGTCCGCGGTGTAAAGGATTTGCTCCAGTAATAAATCCGCCTACAGATTTAAACTTCTTTTTTTCATAAAAAAGCTTCCAAGTTTCTTTCGGCTCCATTCTTATATCTTCAAATGGCCCCCAATGGACTCTTCGAAGCAATTGTATGGGGCCGGCCAAAGCGGTATCTCCCATTCGACGATAGATCGAATCAACTCCAGGGTGGTTTCGGTCAGTTGTGCCAAAAAGATGGGTTGCACGGAATTCACGATCATAGTGAAAGATATCATTCAACTTTAGAATCGCGACGGGTTCTCTTGTTTCATCCGCAAGAGCGACCTCATCCCCGACGGATAAAGTTTTAATTACCTGCTGATTTCGGTCACCAATTGGCGCGAAACTTAGCGGTACAGGCCAAACCACTCCATTTTTCAAGCGGCCTTTCGTAAGTACAGACTTGTAGTCCTCTTCATCCATAAAACCTTCATTAGGAGACAACACCCCTGTTGCGATCATTTCAAGCGTTATGACGGCCTCCAAATCTACCATAATCATAGGTAAATGCTTTGCTCTTTCCATTGCTTCCTCTTGTGCTTTCCCGGTAAGTACACGATTCACCAATTTGCCACCATGTGGCTGTTGTGGATAGCTTGCTAATGTTTTTTCATCCAACACATCAGTAAACTGATTCATCATATCACCCTCCTATACCCACTTATATTCTATTGATATACTTTATATCCTTCCAAAACTGAATATTTTTTAGAAAATTCAGTTAAACTTTTTTTAAAAAATAACATAGATGCCTGTGAATAATAGTTTAATAGAATGGATTTTTGGTTAAAATCCGCATGAATTTTATACTTCTTTACCGTTAATCCCTCAATACCCACCAAAATCTTAACATTCATGTGTATCCACACTAAAATATTTCGTATTTACTATTGTACAAACACTATTTTATCTATATGATTATTATGTTATTAAATTTCACGTAGGAGGATTAACATGAAGCTTAAATACACAGGTAAAACAAAAGATGTCTATGAATTGCAGGACGGAAATTACCTACTTCAATTTAAAGACGATGTAACAGGCGTTGATGGTGTTTTTGATCCAGGTGCAAATACGGTTGGTTTAACAATTGAAGGTGCAGGTCGTGCTGGATTAAAGTTAACTAAATACTTTTTCGAATTATTAAACGAAAGAGAAATTCCAACTCACTATATTGACGCCGATATCGATCAAGCAACTATGACAGTTAAACCGGCTGAAGTATTCGGAAGCGGTCTTGAAGTCATCTGCAGATATCGTGCTGTTGGTAGCTTTCTTCGCCGATACGGATTATATGCTGAAGAAGGCCAAGCTCTCGATGCTTTTGTTGAAGTAACCTTAAAAGATGATGGTCGTGAAGATCCTCCAATCAGTGAAGACGCTTTAGACATGCTCGGTATCCTGTCTAAAGAAGAATATCAGGTATTAAAAAAACTTACACAACAAATCAGTGGTATCGTTAAAGACGAGTTAGCTAAAAAAGGAATCGAATTATATGATATTAAATTCGAATTCGGACGCACTGGCGATGACAGACAAATTGTACTTATCGATGAAATCTCTGGAGGAAACATGCGCGCATACAAAGACGGAGAATATATTGAACCATTAGAATTAGAAAAGATGTTTCTATAATGGGACATAGGGACAGGTCCCTTGTCCCAAAAATCGATAATTTAGGATCTAAAAAAGAAGCCAATACAAAATGATTGGCTTCTTTTCTAAAATAAGACTATTTCACTTCCACTTTATTTGTCACACTACACTACTCTTTTTTTGCTTTCAATAGTACCTTCTCTTACTGCCTCTTTAGATTTACTTAACATATTCTCCAATTGTTCCAATGACTTTCCTTTTGTTTCGGGAATAAACTTCCATACAAAAACCGCTGAAAGAAGACTCATTATTCCATAGAAGGAGTATGTTAATCCACCACTAAACTCCATCATTGCTGGGTAAGTCGATGAAATAAAGTAGTTTGCCGCCCATTGTGCAGCCACTGCAATCGCCATGGCTTGACCTCTAATTTTGTTAGGGAAGATTTCTGAAAGAAGTACCCATACTACAGGTCCCCATGACATCATAAATGATGCCGTATAAATGATAATGAAAATTAATGTACCGATTCCAATTACGTTTGTGAAAGCCATGCCAGCCACACCAAACATTCCAATTGTCATACCGATTGAACCAATAATTAAGAGCGGTTTACGTCCAAATTTGTCAACAGTGAAAATCGCAATAAGTGTGAATACAACATTAACCAAGCCCATAATTATCGTCTGGAACATAGAAGCATCTTTTGCCGCCCCCATGCTTTCAAAGATACGTGGTGCATAGTAGAGTGCCACATTAATTCCCACGAACTGCTGGAAAACTGATAACAGAATTCCGACTACAACAATTGTTTTCCCAAATGAGAATAGTTTTGATTTTGATTTATTGCCGTCAAAGGATGACTTAATTTCTAATAAAGTTGATTTAGCGACAGCTTTTTCGTACAACTTATTGAGAACAGACATCGCCTTCTCATCCTGATTCTTTTGAATAAGATATCGAGGTGTTTCAGGTACGGTAAATAATAGAGCAAGAAATATAGCTGCTGGTATTACCTCTGAAAGAAACATATAGCGCCATCCGATATCATTTATCCATTCAATGGTTTGGCCATTAGCAATTCCCCAGTTAACAAAATACACAACCAGCATACCGAAAATAATGGCAAATTGATTTAATGATACTAATGTACCACGAATTTTTGGTGGTGCGATTTCTCCTATATACATTGGTGCAACAGCTGAAGCAAGACCAACGCCTATTCCACCAATAATTCGATAGATGTTAAATGTAATCAACAATTCAATCGAAGGATTACCCTTTGTGAAGAATAAAAATTCAGGATAAGCTGATCCAAGTGCTGAAACGATAAACAAAACTGCTGCTACAACAAGCGAATATTTTCGTCCAACATTCGATGCGAAGTAACCGGATACAATACCACCAATAATACAGCCAATTAAAGCACTTGATACTGTAATCCCATGAACAAGTGAGCTCAGTCCGAGACTGTCTGTAAAATACGCTTGAAGTGCTCCTTCCGCTCCTGAAATTACAGCTGTATCATAACCAAATAACAAACCTCCAAGAGTAGCTACTAATGTAATTAATACAATCGAAAAATTACTATTTTTTTTCATATACTTTTGAAAGAGACTTTCCTCTTTCTTCCCCCTCTCATCCTTGAAAGGATTACTATTTTGATAACCCTTACACTTTCTTTAAAAAGGAACCTACCTCAAAACAAATCAACTATCCTCCTGAAGAAGAATTAATTCCTCAGTATGATTTCGTTTTCATAAACCTCGAAGCAGGTAGCATTTGGTTTCTATGTATATAAATTATCATGTAAACGCATTAATGTTTTCGCTTTCATCTTCATTATCTTGTTAATTACTAGACTATCTTGTTTTTTATGTTAGACCTTCAAATCACTTAACCAATCCCATCACCGAATTTACCTGCCTAAAAAAGTAAAAACAACGACCTAAGATCGTTGTTTTTTACGGTTGATATTTCGTTCGATACTCACTTGGGGTCATTCCGATTTCCTTTTTGAATACTCTACTAAAATAATTTGGATCTTTATAACCTATACTTAGTGCAATTTCTTTTAATGACTTACGTGTTAATAATAACTCTTTTGCCTTTTCTAATCTCGTAGCTGTCAAATACTCTATAATCGTAAGATGAAACCTTTCCTTGAATAACTTACTTAAATAATAAGAACTAATACCAATTTCTACAGCAATTGATTCGAGAGAAATTGTTTTAGCATAATTTTTATCTATGTATTCTTTTGCTTTTAGTAGCAATGTTTGTACACCATTCGAACGATGTTCTGCTAAACTTTCAATAATCACGAGTAGGTGTGATTTGGCTGCTTCTTTAATCTGCATTGCTGTCCCAAATTGACCCAAGCCTGTCACTATATCTTCCTCAAACCCTAGCTCTTTTATGGCACGTGATAATACAATAAAGAAGTTTTCCATCGCCTTATGGATTGTTTTAACCTGATAGTCTGAGGCCTGTTGAATAGACTGAAAGTATAGTTCAAACATGTGTAAACCCTTTTGACTATCCCCTTTCTTCACTGCATCAACTAGTTCCTTCTCAATTTCAAAAGGAACTAGTTCTTTGCGCCTTTGCTTAATCCGTTCATTAAATACCATATAGGCTGCACCAGGTTGTGTATAGGCTAGCTCTAAAGCATCGATTGCTTCCTTATAAGAAATAGAAAACTGATTAACATCAGAAATAATACTCCCAATTCCAGCATATAAGTGACATTCTTTAAGCGAATGTTGAACTTGATGAATAACCGACCGAGCAAACACTTCTCTTATTTTATGATTTTTATATTCCTCGTCAGTTACTAGCCTCAAAACAGGTACTTGAAATCCGGTCAAAGGACCTACAAGACAATGGGAATACTGGTCATGAATTGTTTCTTTCAACACGCGATACCAGTCGCTTTTTTCTTTACGACTAGCATGCAGATGCTCTGATTCAAATGTAAAAACAGCAACAAAACCTTGTTTATGCTCAAAATCTAGCCATTCCTCCCAGTCTTCCTCATTAAACTCATGAACGTGATCCATAATGAACGAAACAATAAACTCTATTTCAATAAAGGAACTTGCTCTTTCAAGTCGTCGGTTTATTTGTTTTGTTTCATTTTCTTTTTGCTTCTCACTTTCGATTTCTTCGACCATCCGATCAAAAGCCTCTATAACTTCAGACAATTTACTAGGCTTTAATAAATACTCTTTAATTCCAAATTTCATTGCTTCTCGAGCGTAATCAAATGTATCAAAAGCCGAGACCATAATAAATTTTGTTTTAGGTAGAACTGAAACGATTCTCCTAATCGCTTCTAAGCCATCAAACTCAGGCATTTTTATATCCATGAAGACTAAATCTGGTTTATGTAAGATGGCTAATTCAACTGCTTGTTTTCCATTCTTAGCCTCAGCGATAATTTCGAAATTTCCCCGCTTCTTACTAAGCATTATTTTTAAACCATCTCTTTCAATCTGTTCATCATCCACTAACATGACCTTTATCATAAAAAAATCCTCACTTATTCTTCGTTACGTTTTGACTAATTTAATACGTACTGTAGTCCCTTCACCTATACTTGAAACAACCTCAACTTTACTCTCTTTTTGAAACAGTGCAAGACGGTTGATTACATTTTTCATGCCAATTCCAGTTGAATGACCAGTACCTTCTTTTATCGTAGTTACTTCGTTACTATCATTTGGATCCATCAAGCTTTGTAGTGTCTCATCATCCATCCCTACCCCATTGTCCTTAACTTCTATGAGCACCATATTACCTTCTTCATAAATGTGTAATTCAATCTTGGCCCCCTCCGCCATTCCCTCAATTCCATGAATAAATGCGTTTTCAATAATCGGTTGAAGCGTAAGACAAGGGATCGGAATTGAAAGGCAATTTGGATCAATGTTTTCGATAAACTCAACTCGATCTCCAAACCGCGTCTTTTGAATAAAAAAATATTCGTTTACAATTTTAACTTCATCTTTCAATAATGTTTTTCGATCAAGACTACTTATATTATATCGGAGTAACGTCGAGATTGAAGAAATTAAATCACTTGTTTTCTCCGCTCCCTCGATAAGGGATGTCTTAGAAATTGTATTTAATGTATTAAAAAGGAAATGGGGATTAATTTGGTTTTGTAAGCTTTTTAATTCCATTTCTTTCAGTAATTGTCCCATCCTAGCCTTTTCTTCTATCTCACTCATTGATTCTTGAATATTCCTTTTCATTTCATTAAATGTCTTTGTTAAAAACCAAAGTTCATCCTTTGTTGAAACGACAACATCCTCTCCCATATATCGTCTAGCAGATATTTCTTTAGCTGCTAAAGAAAGTCTTTCGATGGTGCTTGTTATCCCATTGGAAAACCATAATGCAAATAAGATGCTTAAGAGGATAATCACAACTAGAATGGATATCGCCATCTTCTTCATATAAGTAATCTTTTTATCTAATAACTTATCTATTGCTTTATAATTGCTAAGCTCATTGTTTATCAAACTAAGTGTTTCTTCGTGAATATAGCTAGATGTATCATTCGCCTCACTAATATACAGTGAGTAGGCCTCAATGTCATTTTTTTCTACTGCAACTACTGTCTTATCTGTTTGTTCAAGTAAACTGGTCATGATATTTATATAATTTTTTTTCGTAATACTTTCCTTTTCAATATCCTTAAACCTTTGTTGCAGTTTTACTAGTTGCTCCTTACTTTCTTGATAATCAATCAGGTTCTCAGGTAGCGGTTCGTATACGTATATTTGTAACGTTTCAAATGTTTGATTCGTCATTTTCGCAATATCATTTAATAGAAACAAATACTCATCGTTCTCATTATGAAGTTCCATAATGCTTTGATTACTCTGCTCACGTACAACAAACAAAATTACAATTAACAATAAGATGGTTGCAAAATAAATAAGTAACTTTGTTCTAATTTTTATCATTAGGAACCACCATTGTTTCTTCAATATCTAAAGAAGTTTTACGAATAATTGATGAATTAGTATGAGTAATTTCTTTAGTCTGTTTGCCATTCATAATGTCTATCATTCTTTCCACACTTAAGTATCCCATTTCGAAAGGATGCTGTTCCACAATTGCTCCAATATCCCCGTTCTTTAATAATTCCATATTTTCATCGATTGTATCAAAAGTAATGACATACATATCATTTTCCCTTTGTAAAGAATTAGCAGCAGACACAATTCCAATCCCATTGTAAGAACTCGTTCCAAAAAAGGCAGTAATATTTTCATGTTCCGTTAATATGTTGTACGCCTTTTCTTCTACTTCCACCCTTGTAATTTTTGACTCTTCAACCGCAACAATTTTTAAATCTTCTTCTTGCTCCACGACATCTTTAAATCCCTTTAAACGTTCTAGGTGATGAGGGTTGTCCAAACTGCCGGTTATGATACCGACAGTTGCTAGGCCATTCGTATCTTCAACCAACGCTTTCCCTGCTAATTGGCCAGCCATGTAATTATCTGAACCAATGTATGCATGCCTCATACTTTCGGGAGAGTCTGTATCAATCGTTACAACTGGAATTTCTTGACGCTCTGCTTTATTTATCATGTCGGTAAAATTTTCGTTAAGGCCTTGGACGATAATACCATCCACTTTTGATTTAATTGCTTTGTCAAAGAGTTTCAATTGCTCTTCTGTATTTGATCTTTCAGGCCCAATATACTCCACTAATACATCATACTTTTGACCGGCATCCTTTGCTCCTTCACCAATTAATTGCCAATACTCATGTTCCATCTCCTCCACTATTAATACAAAATGATACTTTGGTAAAGTTACTTCTGGAGAATAAACCTTTTCCATTTCTTGATTAATCGTTTGCACATGTTCATAAAAGTAAATGGAAAAACCTAAAGCTGTTATAAAAGAGATAATTAATAAACTATAGATCAAACGTATCCTCTTCATGTTGCCCCCTTGAATATTGACTATATAAGAGTCATTATGTACTAAAATAGCATATTTCGACATTCTAATGCATTCTATCCGTTCTTATACTCATGTCGAAGATTCGAGACGATCTTCGAACTGCTTTTTACCTCCTCACAATTACATTATTTGAATTTGTAAAAATGAAGAACTTGGGGATAGTAATAGGTAGAAAAGAACAAATGGATGGTGAAATAGGTGGATGGTTTTTCACGATATAAACTAAACGAAACAGAAGACGGAATTGAAGTGATCTTATACCTCGATGAGAACTTAACAGAATACTCTTCTGAGTTAGGAGTCTCATCCCTAGTGGAAGAGGCTGATATAGAAAGGAAAGCTGTTCATTTTATAAAAAACATTCTTCCTGCATTGAAGGTTAAAACCGTTAAGATCATGGCTGGTGGAATGTTATTATCAGCCATAGGTGTTGGTACATTGCCTGCAACTCAAGCCTCTGCAGCTGACGCAACTGGGAAAAAGACACACTCGAAGACTTTATCCCATACTGTAGTTGCTGGCGATACACTATATAGTATTGCTCAAGCTAATGGAACAACCGTTGATGCAATTAAGAGCGTAAATAATCTTTCTTCAGATTCATTACAGATTGGACAAATTTTGACAATTCCTGTTGGAATTACTGATATTCCTGCTCAAACCAATGTAACTACACATCAGGTTGTTTCCGGTGATACGTTATATAGTATTGCCACTCGTAATGGCACAACCGTGGATATGCTCAAAAAGGCCAATAATCTATCTTCGGATTTTTTGCAGATCGGTCAAACGTTGACGATTCCTTCTGACAGTGCGTCCACTCCTACTCAAACAAAGCAAACTACACATCAAGTTGTTTCCGGTGATACGTTATATAGTATCGCTAGTCGTAACGGGACAACTATCGATGGAATTAAAAAGGCCAATAATCTATCTTCGGATTTTTTACAGATTGGACAGACGTTAACGATTCCTTCTGGCGGTATGTCCACTCCTACTCAAACCAATCAAACTACCTATCAGGTTGTTTCAGGTGATACGTTATATAGTATTGCTACTCGTAGCGGCACAACTGTGGATGGGATTAAAAAGGCAAACAATTTATCTTCGGATAGTTTGCAGATTGGACAAACGTTGACGATTCCTTCTGGTATTTCAAGTGCACCTGCTCCAGTTCAAAACAAAACATCATTCGCTGCAGAACAACAGAAAGTAGTTAACCAGGAAGAAGTGGAATGGCTTGCGAAAATGATACACAGTGAAGCAAGAGGTGAATCTCTAGAAGGACAGATTGCTGTTGGTGCTGTAATTGTGAATCGTGTAAATAGTCCCTTATTTCCTAATAACATAAAAGATGTCTTGTTTGAAAAAAGCTACGGTTACTATCAATTTACACCAGCAGAAAATGGTGCGTTACTTACGGCAACCCCAAACGACCAACATAGAGAAGCTGCAAAACGGGCACTTAAAGGTGAGGATCCAACGAATGGAGCATTATTCTTTTACAACCCTGACAAAACATCGAGCTCCTATCTGAGAAGTCGTACCGTTTCAACCACAATAGGAAACCACGTATTTGCCTTTTAGGGACACAGGGACAGGTCCCTTGTCCCAAACCAAAAACGG
>NZ_JCAXEW010000035.1:0-20801 GCF_059759275.1 Ferdinandcohnia sp. GQ5 | reverse complement strand
CTTAACCTGTTAATGTTTCTTAAGTTATGTTCCTCATACACTTGATGAAGTACTTAACCTGTTAATGTTTCTTAAGTTATGTTCCTCATACACTTGATGAAGTACTTAACCTGTTAATGTTTCTTAAGTTATGTTCCTCATACACTTGATGAAGTACTTAACTCCTTAATGTAATTTAAGTTTTGTTCTTCATACTCTTGATGAAGTACTTAACCTGTTAATGTTTCTTAAGTTATGTTCTTCATACACATGATGAAGTACTTAACCTGTTAATGTTTCTTAAGTTATGTTCCTCATACACTTGATGAAGTACTTAACCTGTTAATGTATCTTAAGTTATGTTCCTCATACACTTGATGAAGTACTTAATTACCTTAAGTTATGTTCCTTCTTAATTTTAATTAAGTAAAAAAACTCACAATATAAACTCCATATACGACGACGATACACCATTACTAAATTCGCAATATACCACTAACCGAATCAACAAAAAATAAAAAGCCGAAACTCAAGGTTTCGACTTTCACACATAATTACTGTTTTTCCGTTTCTTTGACACGATCGAGTGCCATTTGATAGGCATCGTTTCCGTAATTTAAGCATCGCTTTACACGAGAAATGGTTGCTGTACTTGCCCCTGTTTCCGTTTCGATTTTATGGTACGTATTTCCTTCTTGTAGCATTCTTGCGACTTCAAGGCGTTGCGCAAGTGACTGGATTTCATTTACCGTACATAAATCATCGAAGAATCGATAGCACTCCTCAAGATCGTTTAGTGATAGGATTGCATTAAATAATTGATCAAGTTCTTTCCCACGTAATTTATCAATTTGCATGTGATTTCTCCCTTTTTAAAATGTTTTTTCTAGTTTCCAAACGATACGGCACCGGCGATTCCAGGTGTTGTTGGAATGATATTAATCCATGTTTTCCCTGGGACTAAGCCGACTTCTTCCCCATTTGCAAATGGCACAATTCTTCCCTCAACATTTTTCCACTCGATTTCCTGTGCCTTTCCTTTCTGAAGCAAAAAGCCTTTTCCTCCGGTTGTCACATCAACAGCACGTCTTCCATAATCATCGATAAAGCGATGATTCATTTCAACGATCAATACATTGTCAAGTAATACCGGTGTACTTGTCTCACGGTCTACTGTCTGGTCGCCTCCGCTATAACGCTCATACTTACTTTTTTCAGCATTATAATCGTAGACTGCTGAAAATATATCTCTTGATGAATAGGACACTCGAACATGTTCAGCTGCTGTGCCTTCAATGCCATCTAACTCATTCTCAGATAAAAATGAAAAACTTTGAACCTCGTCTTCCATTGAATATCCTTGCTTATCTGCCCCTTTTACAATATTTTCAAATGAAATATATGAGTTATGTGGGGCAACATTGTGGTCAGCACGCCAAAAAAGAGTGCCATCATAAACCATTCCATTTATGTTGTCTATCTTGCCGCTGTTAAGAATCTGTTTAGCCTCTGGGCTCCAGCCATGTGCTACATATAGTGCATCAAAGCCTTTGCTCAACTCAATATAATAATCTCTAGCACTACGAACTGGTCCAATAATTTCTGGTTTTTCACTTTGGAACACAGCTAGGAAACGAGTTACATCTCCTTCCGCTAACACTTCATACACTATATCAGCCATATGAAGTCCTGACTGCGGACGTGCTTTTGGATGATTGTTGACCATGACTGCAAATGGACGACTATCTACATCCTCGTTTGTTCCAATTCCTGTTAAAGGAAAGACATGTTCAAACTCTTCCTTTGGTTCATCCTTTGTTACAGGCTGGACCTGTTTTGGTTCATGCTCTTCCTGTTGCTTTACAGCTTCCTTATTGCTACAAGCTGCTGAAAAGAGTAAGAGAAGAATTCCTAGAATGTATATAGTCTTTTTCATATTTGATTACACAACCTTTTTAATAGAAAATCAAAATTGAAATCCTTTTATATTTTAACGCATTATTGACGGAAAGAGTACCATTTTATTCATGACATCATAAATTCCCTGTGGTGTAATGCGAATATAAGGCAAATGAGTAGACGATAAAAAGCTTAATGTATAAATCGGGTCACTGTGATTATAACCTCGCTCACGTACTAAACGAACTAACTCCTTTTCAAGTACACTTAAATCTACTACAGATTTAGACGAAGTGATTCCACCAATATCTAGTGGGACTTCATGTAAAATGTTACCGTTTTCAACTAAAACTATTCCACCACCAAGTTCCTTCATGCGATTAAAGGCAAGAAGCATATCCTTTTTATTTTTTCCAATTAATACAAAATCACCCGTATTTGAAAAAGAACTTGCAAACCCCGAAATGCGATTTGCGAAACCTTTAATCATTGTGTTGACACGCCATTTCCCTTCCCGGTCAACTAACATCAAGAAGCTCTCATCATGTTCCATTGAAATTTCATCATAAGATGCATCAATGGAAATCGAATATGGTTTCATAATAACAGCATTCTCCATCTTCATTCCGAACGGCATTGAAAACTGTAAGTCATCAAGCGTCAGTTCCCAGTTGGTAGCAAGGTTTGTAAAGCCCTGACTCTTCCACGGAAATTCTGGAAATGCATGTTGATCTTTATTTTCACGTTTCACCCAAACCCCTTTAGCAAGGACAGATTCAGGAGTTGGATTCTCTTTTGATGTTAAAATATTTAGATTTGCAATTCTTCCCGTAGCTATCATACCATGGAGGTTATCCATGTTATAGTGCCTTGCTACATTGATTGTTGCCATATTGTAGGCATCGATAATTGGTACACCTTTATCAATTGCGATCTTTATCATGTTATCTATAATTCCCTGTTCATAAAACGCTGGTGGTGAACCATCTGTTGTGAAAATGAACTTATCATACTGATCAATACCTATTTCATGTATTTCGTCCAGAATTTTTGGCAGGTCCGGGCGAATCGAGGAATTACGCAATGAAGTTGTGTAGCCTTGCAGAAGACGATTCAATACATCTGTACCAGTCATCGACTCATGGTCGCAATCCGAACCCAATAACATCATTTTGGCTAATGTTTTTTCAGAAGCACCTGGAAAATGACCTTCGACCTTTTTTCCAATCCGTTTCGCTTCTTGAATCCAATGAAGCATGAGATCATTTCCATCAAGCAACTTCGGCCATCCCGTCAATTCCCCACCTTGAACAACAGCATCATGCTCAAGCCAACTTAACACATTTCCATTAGAAAAAGCTTGCTCTTCATGATGAATTTCTGTCTGTGGATCAAACCTACACCACCAGTACATTGTGACTGGAAGGTTTTTCATTTCTTCCAAAAAAGAAAACGCTTTCTTTTTACTCGTTTGTAATGCGAGCACTAAGTTATCATTTATGATTGTAGTCGTCCCTGTTTGGGATGCATATTGAGCAAATGAGTGGGGATTATATAAATGAAATGAATGTGCATGAGGTTCAATGTAACCTGGCACTACAAATTTCCCATCACACTCTACAACTTCACAGTTGGTAAGTTTTGATGGCAGCTGTTGACCCACGTACACAATACGATCTTGGTAAATCCAGATATGTGCGTTGATCCATTTTTTTAACATTTGATTTAAATATGTGACGTTTTTTAATAGAATTGTTGGTGATTTTTTTCCATCTATGACAGCAACATGTTCACGTAGTTGCTTATTTTTCCAACGGTAACGTTGCCCAACCATTAACCATCTCTCCAATCTCTGCCTTAAGCTATGGAAGCGCTTTATGCTATAGTAACATATTAATTGATTTAGTGCATTAAAGACTTCAAGAAAAAATTGTAAAACTTTTTGACAATTTTTGAGGTAAGGTAAAGATCTTTGAACGGGGGTAAAAAAAATGAAACCGAATATAGGGATGATCAATGCTTTAGTCCGCATTACATGTGGATTTACGATGCTTGCTTGGGCTACCGCTAAAATGGTAAAACGTCCGTGGCGTGAAAGTTTCATTTTCGTGGCGATGCTTGGGGGAATGAAGGTGGCAGAAGGTATTACTCGTTTCTGTCCACTTACAGCTCTCTTTCAAGAGTATGTCGAGAGAAAGCAAGAGGAACCAGAACCATTAAAAGAACTTCCTCCAATAAATCCATCATAAAAGGTAAGAGGATTATCCTCTTACCTATTTTATAATGCATTTTTACCGTAGTAGAATTTCGTTTTTAATATCGAAAATGTATGATATTCACACAAATTGTGCGCTATTCTTATTATTTGCGTTATAAGAAATCGCCTTGTTCCCAATATCCTTTCGGTAAAATAAATTTGAGCACTTTATTTTTTCTGCTTCTTGGTATACAAAGTCCTGTGCTTTTTCAAGAGTTTCACCGCTAGCTACAACGGTCAACACTCTTCCACCATGCGTAACAAACTGATTGTTGACCAAATCTGTTCCAGCATGGAAAGCTGTAATTTTCTCATCAAGGTTGTCTAGCCCTTCGATGACTGCTCCCTTTTCATAGCTTTCTGGATATCCTTTTGATGCAAATACGACACCAAGTGTTGCTTTATCTGACCACTCTAGGGAAATCTCCTTTTGATCAAGTAATCCTTCTATAACATCAATGAAATCCGTTTCTAAACGAGGAAGGACAACCTGAGTTTCAGGATCTCCAAATCGAGCATTGTATTCAATTACTTTTGGCCCATTAGCGGTCAAAATGAGCCCCGCATATAGGATACCAGTAAAATCTCTACCCTCTTCTTCCATCGCTTTAACTGTTGGGTTAATAATGGTTTCGATTGCTTCTTGAACAATATTGTCTGATATTTGCGGGACTGGTGAATAAGCACCCATTCCCCCAGTGTTAGGACCTTCATCATTGTCAAAAGCACGCTTATGGTCCTGTGAAATCACCATCGGATAAGCCGTTTTCCCATCCACAAAAGCCATTAATGAGAATTCTTCCCCTTCAAGAAACTCTTCAATAACTACTTGAGTACTTGCTTCACCAAATTTATTATCTTCAAGCATGTCGTACACACTTGTTAATGCATCATCCAAATTAAGAGCTACTGTAACACCTTTACCAGCAGCTAGGCCGTCCGCCTTAATAACGATAGGTGCTCCTTTTTCAAGGATATATTGTTTCGCTTCTTCATAAGAAGTGAATGTCTCATACTCTGCGGTTGGGATATTGTACTTTTTCATAATTTCCTTCGCAAAGGATTTACTACCTTCAAGTAGGGCAGCATCTTTTGTTGGGCCAAATATCGCGAGGCCTTCAGCCTGGAATCGGTTCACGATACCATTAATTAATGGGACTTCAGGTCCAACTAGGGTAAGGTCGATTTGTTCTTTTTTCGCAAACTCTATTAAACCATCAAAGTCATTTTCATCAATGTTTATTAAAGTTGCGATCGTCTGCATGCCTGGATTTCCTGGTGCAACATAGACGGTCTCTACTTTTTGGCTTTGCCCGACTTTCCAAGCAAGTGTATGTTCACGGCCACCGCGGCCAATGACTAGTACTTTCATTTTTTCACCTCATCAAACGAATTTGATTAACTTATATCTACAATGTCTAGCTCCAGCGCCTAGCCCCTCGAGGTCACAACCCAATCCATCTAGAAGGTTAAAGTACAACCTTCTGGATGGCTCGTCTTGTGCTTGTCAGGGCTGATCAAGGCGCTTGCGCTTTTCCTAATTAGTGTTTAAAATGACGTACTCCGGTAAAGACCATTGCGATTCCGTATTCATCGGCTTTTTGAATGGATTCTTCATCACGAATGGATCCTCCAGGCTGGATGATGGCAGTGATGCCAGCTTTTGCCGCAGCTTCAACTGTGTCACCCATTGGGAAGAATGCATCTGATGCAAGTGCTGAACCTTTTGCTTTTTCACCTGCTTGGTTAATTGCGATATTTGCTGATCCTACACGGTTCATTTGACCGGCACCAATTCCAATGGTCATGTCGTCTTTTGCTAACACAATTGCGTTCGATTTAACATGTTTTACAACCTTCCAACCAAGCTTTAAATCAGCCCATTCTTGTTCAGTTGGTTCTCGCTTAGTAGGAACAGAGATAGTTGCCTCTTCCAATCCGTATGAATCTTCATCTTGAACAAGTAATCCGCCACGAACGGACACAAGTTTCTTTTCAACCTTCTCGTCATCTGAAAGGTCAACAGTCAACAAACGGAGGTTTTTCTTTGAAGAAAGAATTTCAAATGCTTCCTCACTGAATGATGGTGCAATGATAATTTCAAGGAAGATTTCTCGCATTTTATGAGCTGTTTGTGCATCAACTTCACGGTTCAGTGCGATAATCCCCCCAAAAATTGACGTTGAGTCTGCTTCATATGCTTTTTGGTAGGCTTCCTCTAAAGTAGCACCCACTCCAACTCCGCAAGGATTCATATGCTTAACAGCAACCGCTGCAGGCTCTTTGAACTCTTTAACAATTTGAAGGGCAGCATCTGCATCGTTAATATTATTGTAAGATAATTCTTTTCCATGCAGTTGTGTTGCGGACGCAATCGAAATATGCGTTCCTAATGGTTTTTTATAAAATGCTGCCTTTTGATGAGGGTTTTCACCATAACGAAGGTCTTGTTTCTTTTCATAAGTAACGGTTAAGGATTCTGGATTTTCCTCACCCGCTGCATTTGTTAAAAATTCAGCGATTACTGCATCATAAGCAGCAGTGTGTCGGAACACTTTTGCTCCTAAACGAAGCTTTGTTTGTGCTGCAACTTCACCTTTTTCAGATATCTCCGCTAATACAGTATCGTAATCCTGTGGATCAACAACAACTGTTACATATTTGTGGTTTTTTGCAGCAGAACGAAGCATAGAAGGTCCGCCAATATCAATATTTTCAATCGCATCCGCAAACTGAACATCTGGTTTTGCAATTGTTTGTTGAAAGGGATATAGGTTAACAACAACTAAATCGATTGGTGTAATATCATGCTCTTGAAGTTGTTTTACATGTTCTTCATTTTCTCGTACCGCTAGGAGGCCACCATGAATATTTGGATGTAGTGTTTTGACACGACCATCCATAATTTCTGGAAAGTTTGTTACCTCTGAAATTCCGATGACAGAGAGTCCCGCTTCCTCAAGAGTACGCTTTGTACCACCTGTTGAAATAACTTCAACCCCATTATCAATTAAGCCTTTTACAAAAGGAACTAGTCCCTGTTTATCTGAAACACTGACAAGTGCGCGCTTGATTGTCACTTTGAATCGCTCCCTACTCTAGAATTCTTTGCTGTTACAAGTGATTGCAGGA
Source organism: Ferdinandcohnia sp. GQ5 (assembly GCF_059759275.1). Taxonomy (NCBI): domain Bacteria; kingdom Bacillati; phylum Bacillota; class Bacilli; order Caryophanales; family Bacillaceae; genus Ferdinandcohnia; species Ferdinandcohnia sp. GQ5. Next base: position 13,534 of record NZ_JCAXEW010000035.1, on the reverse strand, counting down.
TCTGTGGATAAAATTCATGCTCAATTTGATGAACTTTTTCTTCAATGATTGCTAATGTATCTCCTGGTTCAATAGAAAGTTCCTTTTGGGCAATAATTGGACCTGTATCCATTCCTTCATCGACATAATGAATCGTAACACCAGTCGTCCTCACGCCCGCTTCAAATGCCTGACCAATTGCATCCTTACCCGGAAAAGCTGGTAAAAGAGAAGGATGAATATTGATGATTTTGTTGCGATACGCCTTTAAAAGCGTATCGCCAATTAATCTCATGTATCCAGCCAATACAATTAATTCTACTTTTTTCTCACGTAAAGCTTCCACAATTTCGGCTTCGAATAATGATTTTTCTTGATAGTCTTTTGGTGAAAAAACAAAAGTGTCCACCCATTCCTTTGAAGCACGTTCAATTACTTTTGCACCTGGCTTATCACAAACTAGTAATTCAATTTCTGCTGCAAGTCTACCTTCTTTTACCGAATCTGCAATGGCTTGAAAGTTTGTGCCACTCCCTGATGCAAATACAGCTATTTTTTTCATACAAGTGCTCCCCCACCAAAGGTTACACCATTACCTTCTTTAATACGGCCAATAATATATGCTTTTTCACCTTGCTCTTCAAGTAGTTGAAGAAGTTCATGGAGGTCAGCCTCATTAATGGCTAACACCATTCCGATTCCCATATTAAATATATTAAACATTTCTTCACGATTTAGGTTTCCGGTCTCTTGAAGCAGATCAAAGATTGGTGGAATTGGCCATGAACCGTAATCAATCTCCGCCCCTACACCTTCTGGAAGCATACGAGGAATATTTTCAATAAAGCCCCCACCTGTAATATGGGACATACCCTTTACTTCAAACTTCTCCATTGCTTTTAATAAAGACTTCACATAAATTTTAGTCGGTTGAAGAAGTTCTTCACCTAATGTACGCCCGATTTTTCCGTACGTTTTGTGAAGGTCCAATCCTCCATCCTCTAGTAGAACCTTACGGACAAGTGAATAGCCATTACTGTGAATTCCACTTGAAGAAAGGCCGATAAGAACATCACCAGGCTTAATTGAAGCGCCAGTTACAAGCTTAGACTTTTCTGCAACACCCACTGAAAAACCAGCAAGGTCATATTCATCCTCACTATACATTCCTGGCATTTCAGCAGTTTCACCGCCAATTAATGCACAACCCGCTTGTTCACAACCATCAGCAATTCCTTTTACAATTTGCTCGATTTTTTCGGGCTGTGCTTTTCCGCATGCAATATAATCTAAAAAGTATAAAGGCTCAGCTCCCTGAACCACAATATCATTCACACACATTGCAACCGCATCAATCCCAATTGTGTCATGCTTATCCATCATAAAAGCCAACATCAACTTAGTGCCAACACCGTCTGTGCCAGAAACCAACACAGGCTCTTTTACGTTTACCTTTGATAGGTCAAACATTCCACCAAAGCTGCCAAGTCCACCCATCACTTCTGGGCGAACTGTTTTTGCAACATGCTTTTTCATTCTGGAAACAGCCTCATAGCCTGCTTCAATGTCTACTCCAGCTTGCTTATAAGCATTTGCCATCGTTATGAACACCTCTACTTTTTTTAGCTGAATACTTTTTCATGCGGTAATACCGTATCCGGGAAGATCTCCGTCGGATATTTCCCTGTAAAACAAGCCATACATTGTCCGCGAGTTTCCCCTTCAAACGGTCTTGCAATTGCTTTTACAAGCCCCTCAGGACTTAAAAATGTTAATGTGTCCGCCCCAATGATTTGACGCATTTCTTCAATTGAATGTGAAGATGCAATCAATTCTTCATGTGTGGAGGTATCAATTCCGTAAAAGCATGGATTCTTAATTGGCGGTGAACTAATGCATACATGCACTTCTAATGCACCTGCATCGCGAAGCATTTTTACAATTCTTCGGCTTGTTGTTCCACGAACAATAGAGTCATCCACCATGACAACGCGCTTGCCTTCTACAACACCATTAACAGGTGAAAGTTTCATTTTCACACCTTGTTCACGTAATGATTGGGTCGGCTTAATAAACGTTCTGCCGACATATCGATTCTTAATGAGACCGAGCTCATAAGGAATTCCAGATTCCTCTGCGTAACCAATCGCTGCCGAAATACTAGAATCTGGCACACCGGTTACTATATCGGCATCAATTGGTGCCTCTATAGCAAGCTGTTTACCTAAATTTTTTCGGGCTGTATGAACATTCACTCCGTTAATATTACTATCCGGGCGTGAAAAATAAATATATTCCATACTGCACATTGCACGATTATTCATTAAGGAGAAACGCTCTGATTGAATGCCTTCATCATTGATCACAATCAATTCACCAGGCTCGACATCTCTTTCGAATTTAGCACCAATTATATCAAACGCACAAGTCTCAGAAGCTACTACCCAAGCATCTCCAAGTTTACCAAGTGATAACGGACGAAGACCATTTGGATCCAGAGCAACTATCATTTTCTTTTCCGTCATGATCAAAAAGGCATAAGCCCCTTTTAACATGGTTAAGGCATTTTTGACACGATCTTTAATTTTTGTATAGCCGCTTTTTCTAGTTAGGTGTGCAAGAACTTCAGTATCAGAAGACGTTTGAAAGATACTACCTTGGTTTTCCAACTGATGCTTCAAGTCATTTGCATTTACAAGGTTTCCGTTATGAGCAATCGCTAGCCCACCTACTTGAGAATGAAAGAGGAGGGGCTGAACATTTTGAATGCCCCCACCCCCAGCTGTTGCATAACGAACATGCCCAATTGCTGCACTTCCTTCTAATTGTTCAAGTTGGCCATTGCCAAACACTTCATTCACAAGGCCTTCTCCTTTTACAATTCGAAGCTTTTCACCATTACTGACAACAATGCCGGCACCCTCTTGACCACGATGCTGTAAGCTGTGTAATCCATAATAAGTTAGTTTTGCTGCATCTGGATGTCCCCAGATACCGAATACACCACATTCCTCGTTTAAGCCTTTGAGTTCAGCAAGCATGGGATTGCTCCTTTCCATGTGCGTTTTAGATCATCGACTGGTAGATTAATAATTTCCTTTCCAGTTTGATCCTCAACGATAAATAATCCATCGCCTGTTACTTCTCCGACCAGATTAGCTCTTACTAGCTGTTCAAACTTCTCTTTGTTTTCCTTCTTCACAGATACGATAAAACGAGATTGTGTTTCACTGAATAACTCAGTTACCGCATCTCCTTGAATTTGTACTTTTACACCTAAGCCCTTTGCCCCAAATGTCTTTTCTGCTAATGCAACTGCAAAGCCACCCTCTGCCACATCATGTGCAGAAGCAATAACGCCTGCACGAATGGCAGTTAATACTTGTTGTTGTCTTCTTTTTTCAATCTCTAAATCTAATTCAGGAACCGGACCGAAAATCTCGCCATGAATTAATTTTTGTAGCTCGCTGCCTGCGAATTCTTCTTTCGCCTCACCGATTACATACACAAGGTCGCCCACTTCTTTGAATTCTTGAGTTGTAATATGAGAAACATTGTCAATCAAACCAACCATTCCAATAACTGGTGTTGGGTAAATTGCTTCACCGTTCGTTTCATTATAAAGAGACACATTTCCACCAATAACTGGTGTATTTAGCACACGGCATGCTTCGCTAATTCCGTCAGCTGCTTTTTCAATCTGCCAAAAAATCTCTGGCTTCTCTGGATTTCCAAAGTTAAGGTTATCTGTGATTGCAAGAGGTGCACCACCTGAGCAGACAATATTTCTAGCAGCTTCACTAACTGCGATTTGTCCCCCAACCTCAGGGTCTAAATAGAGATACCTAGAATTACAGTCTGTAGTCATCGCGAGTGCTTTCTGTGTGTCGCGAATTCTTACAACCGCTGCATCCGAACCAGGAGCAACAACTGTATTAGTGCGAACCATATAATCATATTGGTCATAAACCCATTCTTTACTTGCAATTGTAGGCTGTGCAAGTAAATCTACAAGTGTTTGACTTACATCTTCAAGCTTAGGAGCTTCAATCTTCATTTCTTTAAATTCACGATAAGAAGCAGGTTCGCTTGAAGGCTTATGATAGACAGGAGCTTCTTCAGCTAATGCATCAACAGGAACATCAGCGATTACTTCTCCCTTGTGTACTAAGCGAAGTTGTTTGTCATCTGTAACTTTACCGATCGCCACAGCTTCAAGATCATATTTATTTACGATATCTTGGATTTCTTGCTCTCTTCCTTTTTCAACAACGATTAACATCCGCTCCTGTGATTCAGAAAGCATCATTTCATAACCTGTCATACCTGTTTCACGTTGTGGGACTAGGTCAAGATTCATTTCAATACCAGAGCCAGCTTTACTCGCCATTTCTGCAGATGAACTAGTTAGTCCTGCTGCGCCCATGTCCTGAATTCCAACTAGTGCATCAGATTTTACTAGTTCTAAGCAAGCTTCAAGCAACAATTTTTCCATAAATGGATCGCCAACCTGTACTGCAGGGCGCTTTGCATCTGAATCCTCAGTAAGTTCCTCAGAAGCAAAGGTTGCACCGTGAATTCCGTCACGACCAGTTTTGGCCCCAATATACATGACTGTATTGCCAACACCCTTTGCCTGACCCTTTTGAATATCTTCATGATTGATCAGTCCAACGCACATTGCGTTTACGAGTGGATTTCCTTCATAAGAAGCATCAAATTGAATTTCTCCACCAACTGTCGGAATTCCGATACAGTTTCCGTAACCCGCAATACCTGCTACAACTTCTTCGAACAAATACTTTACTCTCGGTGAAGTTAGCTCTCCGAAACGAAGAGAGTTTAATAGAGCAATCGGTCTTGCTCCCATAGAAAACACGTCACGGATTATTCCACCAACACCCGTCGCCGCCCCTTGATAAGGCTCAATTGCAGAAGGATGGTTATGACTTTCGATCTTAAAAACAACCGCTTGGTTATCACCAATATCAACAATCCCAGCACCTTCACCTGGTCCTTGAAGAACTCGCTCACCAGTTGTCGGAAACTTTCGTAACACCGGCTTAGAGTTTTTATAGCTACAGTGCTCAGACCACATAACTGAGAATAAACCTGTCTCTGTATAGTTTGGAAGTCTACCAATAATCTTTTCGATTAATTCAAACTCTGAATCACTTAAACCCATTTCACTATATATCTTTTGTTCTTTAATTTCCTGCGGACTTGGTTCAAGAAGTAACGACATGTGCTGCCAACCTCCAATTTTTCACAATTGATTGAAATAATTTGATTCCATCTGCACTACCCAATAATTCCTCAACCGCTCTTTCTGGATGAGGCATCATCCCTAGAACATTTCCTCGTTCATTTGTAATACCTGCGATATCCGCAACACTACCATTTGGGTTTGTTCCGTTATATGTGAACGCGATCTGATTATTCTCTTGTAATCTAGCAAGTGTTTGCTCATCACAATAATAGTTTCCTTCACCGTGGGCAATCGGAACAGTAACGACTTCACCAGCTTCATATTCAGATGTAAACATTGTTGTATTGTTTTCGACTCGAAGTTCAACTGGACGACACATGAACTTAAGTTTTTCATTACGGCGCATCGCACCTGGTAGAAGCCCAGCTTCTAATAATATTTGGAAGCCATTGCACACTCCAAGAATTGGTTTTCCAGACTCAGCTGCTTTTACAACTTCATCCATAACATTTGAAAAACGAGCAAGTGCTCCTGTACGTAGGTAATCTCCATAAGAGAAGCCTCCAGGAAGTAAAATACCATCGAATTCTTCTAGATTTGTTGCAGTATGTGATACATACTCCACCTCTTCACCAAGCGCATCTTTCACAGCATGATACATATCAACATCGCAGTTAGAGCCTGGAAATACGATTACGGCAAATTTCACTGTGTGACAACCTCCTCAACCTCATAACGATAATCCTCAATTACCGTATTCGCTAAAAGCTTTTCACAAATCTCCTTAACCGTTTTATCAAGGTCAGCTACCGTTTCTTCAATCATTAACTCCATATACTTTCCAATACGAACATCGGATACTTCTTTATAATTTAATTGGTGCAATGAACCTTTCACAGCACTTCCTTGTGGATCTAAAACACTTTCACGTAATGTTACATAAACCTTTACTTTGTACATCATGCAATTTGTCCCCCTAGTCGATTTAAAATTTCCGTATAAGCGTCTGTTACATTTCCGAGGTCTCTACGGAATACGTCTTTATCCAATTTTTCATTTGTTTCAATATCCCAGAAGCGGCAGGTATCAGGTGAAATCTCATCAGCTAATAAAACCTCTCCGTCTTTTGTGACACCAAATTCGAGTTTAAAATCTATTAATCTGATTTGAAGGTCTAAAAAGAAAGTACGTAATACATCATTGATTTTTAGCGCCTGTTCTTTAAGTTCTAGGACTTGATTTTTAGTTGCAAGATTTAGAACTTCAATGTGGTCCTCGTTCACAAGTGGATCACCTAGGTCGTCATTTTTATAGTAAAATTCAACAATCGGTTTTACTAAGTCCGTTCCTTCCTCAATTCCAACTCGTTTTGAAAAACCGCCAGCAACTACGTTCCGCACAACAACCTCCAGCGGTATGATTGATACATGCTTGACGAGTTGTTCATTTTCTGAAAGCTTGCCGATAAAATGTGTTTTGATTCCTGCCGTATGAAGTTTTGAAAAAATCAGGCTTGTAATTTCGTTATTCAATCGACCCTTGCCAACGATTTGTGCTTTCTTTTCTCCATTAAACGCTGTGGCGTCATCCTTGTACTCCACTAAAACGATGGAATCTTCAGCTGTTTGATAGAGTTTCTTAGCCTTTCCTTCATACAGTAAACGAAGCTTTTTCACGTCCATCTTGACTCCCCCTAAAAGATTCAGATTAAGCGACTCTATATTTTTATAAGCCTAAGCGTTCAAAAATCATGTCTACGTGCTTAAGGTGGTAATTATAATCAAAGCAATCGTCAATTTGTGCTGGAGATAAACGGCTCGTAATTTTTTCTTCAGCTTCAATTAACCCGCGGAACGGAACTTGTTTTTCCCATGCTTCCATTGCCTTAGGCTGTACAGTATCGTATGCCTCTTCTCTTGTTAAACCTGAGTCAATCAATGCTAACAACACACGTTGCGAATAAATCAATCCAAGTGTACGGTCCATATTGCGTTTCATGTTCTCTGGGAACACAGTTAGGTTCTTTACAATATTTCCAAAACGATTAAGCATATAATTCAACGCAATCGTAGCATCTGGTAAAATAATGCGCTCTGCAGAAGAATGTGAAATATCACGTTCATGCCAAAGTGGCACATTTTCATATGCTGTCATCATATACCCACGAATTACACGAGCCAATCCTGTCATATTCTCAGACCCAATTGGGTTTCGTTTATGTGGCATTGCTGATGAACCTTTTTGACCTTTCGCAAAAAATTCTTCTACTTCTCTTGTTTCACTCTTTTGTAAGCCACGAACCTCTACCGCAAATTTTTCAATTGAAGTTGCGACAAGTGCTAATGCGGACATATATGCCGCATGACGGTCACGCTGTAACGTCTGTGTCGAGATCGGTGCAGCCGTAATACCAAGCTTTTCACACACATACTGCTCAACAAACGGATCAATATTCGCATAAGTTCCAACCGCTCCTGAAATCTTCCCAAACTGAACACCCTCCGCAGCTTGCTTGAAGCGTTCAAGATTACGTTTCATTTCCTCATGCCATAAAGCAAGCTTTAAACCAAATGTTGTTGGTTCGGCATGAACTCCATGCGTACGTCCCATCATAACAGTGTGTTTATGTTCCTTCGCTTTTTCCGCTAAAATATTGATAAATCGTTCTATGTCTTTTTGTAAAATGTCATTGGCTTGTTTTAACAAATAAGATAGGGCTGTATCCACAACATCGGTGGATGTTAATCCATAATGAACCCATTTTCTTTCTTCACCTAATGTTTCTGATACGGCACGTGTAAACGCCACAACATCATGTCTTGTTTCCTCTTCGATTTCTTTAATTCGATTCACATCAAAGGATGCATTTTTGCGAATAAGGGCAACATCTTCTTTTGGAATATCACCCAGCTCTGCCCAAGCCTCACAAGCTAAAATTTCCACTTCAAGCCAAGCACGGAACCGATTCTCCTCCGTCCAAATAGCCCCCATTTCCTCACGTGTATAACGACCAATCATATAAAATCCTCCTTAAATGCGGATATGTGAATCATGCCAAATTTGTAAGATATCTGACTTTTTCAAAGCCTCTTCCACTGTTTGTCCTAAGACGGTAACATGCCCCATCTTTCTCTTCACTTTTGCTTCGGCTTTACCATATAAATGAACCTTCACACTTGATAATTGTGATACTTTCTCAAGTAATGGCTGTACATGCTCACCAAGAATGTTTGTCATCACAACAGGACGTAACAGAGTTGTTTCTCCAAGCGGCCAATTACATACTGAGCGAACATGCTGCTCAAATTGTGAAGTTTCACATGCATCGATTGAATAGTGACCAGAGTTATGTGGACGTGGTGCCAATTCATTGATATAGATTTCGCCATCCTCAGTCACAAACATTTCAACCGCTAATGTTCCTACTAATTGAAATTCGGAAGCAAGCTTCATCGCCATTTCTTTTGCCTTAGTTTCTCTTATTTCAGAAATTCTAGCCGGAACAATTGATTGGTGTAGGATATTCTCAACGTGAATGTTTTCTGCTACTGGGAAAGCCTTTACCTCTCCTGCTGGATTTCGTGTAACAATGACAGAAACTTCTTTCTGAAACGGAACCCATGCTTCCAAGATGCAACCCCCAGAATCCAGAAGTTTTCCTGCTAATTCTATATCTTCCGTCTGTTTTAAAACAAATTGACCTTTTCCGTCATAGCCTCCACGGCATGTTTTTAACACGGAAGGAAATCCAATTTCCTCGACTGCCTCAGCTAATTGCTCTTGATTCTCCACAAGTCGAAACGGTGCAACTTGTAAGCCAATTTCCTGAATCGCACTCTTTTCAGTACCACGATCTTGTGTAATTCTTAAAAGGTGGCTCCCTTGTGGTAGGTTTGCATTTTCCTCAAGCCATGTAAGAGCCTCATAATCTATATTTTCAAATTCATACGTAATGACATCACTAACGCTTGCCAATTCCTTGATAGCCTCTAGGTCATCATAATTAGCCGTAATTTCAATATCAGCCACCTGTCCACACGGGGAATTTGGCGTTGGGTCCAAAACGGCCACAAGAAAACCCATTTCCCTAGCCGAAATGGCCATCATTCGTCCAAGCTGACCACCACCAATAATTCCAATCGTTTGGCCCGGTAAAATTTGCTTATTCAAGTTCATCACTACTTTCTAGTACTTGAATTTTTTTGTTTTCTCTTATATCAACGAGCTTCTGATCCCACTCTGGATTAGATGTCCCAAGAATCGAAGCTGCTAGTAATCCTGCATTTGTTGCGCCTGCTTTACCAATCGCAACTGTTGCAACTGGTACTCCACCTGGCATTTGAACAATTGACAATAATGAATCAAGCCCATTTAATGCACGTGATTGAACCGGAACCCCGATTACTGGTAGAGTTGTTTTTGCTGCAACCATACCCGGCAAATGCGCAGCACCACCAGCTCCCGCAATGATGACTTTAATGCCTCGTTCTTTTGCTTTTTCTGCATATTCAAACATAAGGTCTGGAGTACGGTGAGCAGAAACTACCTTTTTTTCATAAGGAATTCCAATATCCTCTAAAACATTGCACGCTTCTTTCATCGTTTCCCAATCCGAAGTACTTCCCATAATTACACCAACTACTGGATTCATAAGATCCTCCTAAATTGTCATAAATCAAATACACCTTGGCGTATTTTCGCCCAGATTGTTATTCGAGTTCGCTCGAATAATTTCCTTTAAAAATCTGAGCCTTCCATTATTTCAATAAAAATAGCCGTTAGTATAAGATAAAAGTTAAAATAAAAATGCCCAGGAAAAAGACTGATTTCCAAAAAGGGAAAGCAATCCTACCTGGGCATTCTATATCAAGAATAGGTAAAATTATACTTTTCCCTCATAGTCCAATAATTTACGGTTATCGGGTAGAAACTTATGGGCCATATTCCCAAGATTATATGAGGTATTTTTTCTAACCTAATCTTATCAACATAGTGGCTCAATTGTCAATTAATATCGAACGTTTTACAAAAATTTCATTTTTAATGTTCGTGTTTTACTGCAATATCCCTTCAAAAACTATCTTTCTCCCACAAGGTTCGACGTCAATCCCCCCATTACGCGTCACCTCCTGAAAGACAGGTTCTTCCATTCTCCTAACAGGCAAATACCCTTCTGCCTTCATTCGGTCGAGGCATTGATCAATCGTTTCATTTTGTTTGACTTCAAATTTTTGCTTTTTTGGTTTACTCATGTTTCAAGCTTTCCTCTCTTAACAGCCTTCACCCAGAATCCGCCATGAATGGCCTTTGGTTCATACGTAATCACAAACGCCTTCGGATCCATATCAGTAATGGTTTTATATAATTTCATCTCATATTTGCGAGGAGTTAAAATCGTCATCGACAATCTGTCTCCCTCTCTACCCTGGGTTTGCCATGTCGTAACTCCGTATCCCTCATCGCGCAGTTTTTTCGGCAAATCCATCTCATATTCCTTAGTAATTACATTTACTGTAATATATCCGAGCGCAAGCTTCTCTTCAATCTTCATCCCAACAATAACACCGATTCCGTAACCTACTGCATACGCCACTAAATTTTGAATTTGATTTAAATTATCTAGTACCAAACCAAGACCCACGACATAAATAACAACCTCAACCGTACTAATTAATGCAGCTAAATACCGCTGCCCCTTCAACGTCAAGATCATCCGAATCGTAAAAAAAGACACATACACAATATTAATCACTAAAATAATGAGGACCATTACATATGCATTCGATAACAAATTTACTCCCCCTTCGGAAACTTTCCTTCTCTTAGCTTACCAAAGTATTCATTTTACTAAACATTTTCCCTAAAGAATACTACCCGAAACATATTTTTCCACGAAATTTCCTAGTAGGCACATACCTAATTGAAATCTCATATACTACTTTAGTTGAATTATGTATTTTTGAGGAGGGAACAACAGCCCATGAAAATGGACCAATTTAAAAATATGAATAATTGGAGAAAGCAATGGGACCATTTTTTTGGTGATGAATTTTGGAATGAATTTACCCCATTTTTCGATAACGCCCATTCTCAACTAAACCTTTACCAAGGAGATAATGAGCTACTGGTCGTCCTAAGCCTACCAGGGTTAACAAAAGTTGAGGATGTCGACATTTATGTAAACCATCAAACACTCGAAGTACAAGGAAAAATCAATTTGAACTTTAAAGGCTTTGATATCATTCAAGAAGGTATTTTCCAAGGAAGCTTTCAACGAGAAATACAACTCCCCTACACGGTAAAAGAAGATCGGATTAAAGCAAGCTATAAAAGAGGACTCCTACTCGTACACCTTCATAAGCAAATCCCCGATGACTCCCGTAAAAAAATAGAGGTAGTAGATAGAGACAAATAAATGGGAAAATCCCTCACGATTCAGTGGGGGATTCGATTATTTTGGGCGATTGAGTTGATTTACATAAATAATTAGGAGTATAGTTCCAACAAAAGTAATTGCTCCGAAAAGAAGTCCTACCCATTCACTTATAAATTCTAAACCAAATGGAAGCAATATGGTAAGAACACCGATAATAATCGTAAACACACCTACTGCTTTTGCTAACTTCTCCTTATCTCCTTTAAACGTTTCTTCATTATATCCGGCGATTAAAGAAAGAATCTTCTTCTTCCATGTCAAATACCCCATAAAAATACATAAAAGCCCGACAATAAAACAGATGATGAATCCAGCAAGCATTTGAGGTCCTCCTCTGTTATTTGATGTTTATATTGGTATTACGGATTAATGGTGTCGGAGGTTTCAGGATTATATTTTTTGGGGAGTTGGTATGGGATATTAAAATAAGTTGGTGAGATAGGGCGGAGTTGGTTAGGCAAATTTGGGGGATGAGTGTTTTTTTGGCATAAGGATTGATATCTTTACCTATATGTGGTTGGGATTTCTTTATTTTTTCTAATTGTTCGCTTTCTTATAAAGCTAACTGGTTTGGAGTTTCCTGAATTTATCCATTTGCGAGCCTCTTTATGAGACTTACTGGTTCGGAGTATCCTAATTTCATCCATTTGCGAGCCTCTTTATGAGACTTACTGGTTCGGGGTTCACTAATTTTATCCAACTGCTTGCCTCTTTCCGAGGCTTGCTGGTTCGGAGTATCCTAATTTCATCCATTTGCGAGCCTCTTTATGAGACTTACTGGTTCGGGGTTCACTAATTTTATCCAGTTGTAGAACTCTTTCCAAGGCTTGCTGATTTACATATATAAAATGCTTTTCAGTTCAATTTGATTTCACTTTATTCAATTTGCAGCTCTTTCCGTGTTTGTCTATCATGTTTCTCTTTTTATAGAACATTTGAGAAAAAGCGTTTGTTACATTATTCTTTCAAACAAAAAAGACCAACCATAACGGTTGATCTTTAAATTGCCTAGCGACGTCCTACTCTCACAGGGGCAATGCCCCAACTACCATCGGCGCAAGAGCTTAACTTCCGTGTTCAGTGGTCGGCTTCCGATGTGCGGCAGATTTCTGCGTCAGCTGCGCTCACTCCAATCCTCATGTACATAGTACATTCCGGTTGTCGCTCCCTTGCTTCCTTGAACTCTTTGCTCCTCGAAACCCGACCTATTCTATTTGATAGCCTTATTTCCGTAAAAACTTCTTTTACACCACAAAACCTTACGGTTTTGAAAAAACAAAAAAGACCAACCATAACGGTTGATCTCTTAATTGCCTAGCGACGTCCTACTCTCACAGGGGCAATGCCCCAACTACCATCGGCGCAAGAGCTTAACTTCCGTGTCCGGTGGTCGGCTTCCGATGAGCGGCAGATTTCTGCGTCAGCTGCGCTCACTCCAATCCTCATGTACACAGTACATTCCGGTTGTCGCTCCCTTGCTTCCTTGAACTCTTTGCTCCTCGAAACCCGACCTATTCTATTTTTTATTCTTATTTCTGTAAATCGCTTCTTTTACTCCACAAAACCTTTCGGTTTTGAAAAACAAAAAAGACCAACCATAACGGTTGATCTTTCGTTTGCCTAGCGACGTCCTACTCTCACAGGGACAAAGTCCCAACTACCATCGGCGCAAGAGCTTAACTTCCGTGTTCGGTGGTCAGCTTCCGATGAGCGGCAGATTTCTGCGTCAGCTGCGCTCACTCCAATCCTCATGTACACAGTACATTCCGGTTGTCGCTCCCTTGCTTCCTTGAACTCTTTGCTCCTCGAAACCCGACTTATTCTATTTTTTATTCTTATTTTTGTAAATAGCTTCTTTTACTCCACAAAACCTTTCGGTTTTGAAAAACAAAAAAAGACCAACCATAACA
>NZ_JCAXEW010000034.1:0-29455 GCF_059759275.1 Ferdinandcohnia sp. GQ5 | reverse complement strand
CGCACCACCAGCAAGTAGCTAAAAGTTTATTTAGCTTTTTGATTTTCATATATTTTCACCTCCCGATTTTTAATCTTTTCTTCTAGGATTCTTTTTGAATATATATCCATTGTTGGTATACCTTTTTAAATATCGCTACAAGGTTCGGATCAAATTGAGTACCTTCACCTTGAAGGATCCGCTCATAAGCCTCTTCTACAGGGAGTGCCCCACGATAAGAACGAGAGGAGGTCATTGCATCAAAAGCATCCGCTATCGCTGTGATTCGAGCATTTAACGGAATGTCATTTCCTTTTAACTGGTCAGGATATCCTTTTCCATCCCATCTTTCATGATGTGATCTAATTATACTAATACTCGAGCCAAGTCCTTCTACGTTTTTTACTGCTTCTTCACCTACAACAGGATGTGTTTTGATGATTTCATATTCTTCATTTGTTAATTTCGCTGGCTTCATTAATATAGAATCAGGAATATTCACCTTACCAATGTCATGTAAAAGACAGGCATAGTTAAAGGATTTTAATTCATCCTTCGTAAATGATCCTAACTCTTTCGCTAACACCATCGCATATTTTGCTACTCGTTCACTATGGCCTCTTGTATATGGATCCTTTAGCTCAAGGGCTGCAATAACACCTTTTACTATTCCTTCCATTTGTTGATCATAAGAGGTGCTTAAAGCAGTGATATAACTTTGAAATCTGTTTAAGAAAATATAAGCAATTACCCCAAGTACAATTGTTAATACAATAGGGAAAGCAACTAATGTATTTGCGAGTAGACCACCTAGTAATAAATATTTAATTATTAAACCTATTGTAACTGTCCAGAAATATCTTTTGCTCACAAAAATTGGAGAAAATAAAACAAAGAAAACTTCTACAGCATTACCACTTGAAAATGATTCAGGTTTATTCCAATAAGTAAAAAGTTCATTAATAAAGCTTAAAATTGTATAGGTAAAGAAAAAATAATATTTAGTATAATGTTGCTTTTTATTACGATTATTAAAAAATATCAAAGGAATTAATAATAGAATAAAGAAGTACATTACATAGACAAAATCTGTCGGAAAACCATATGATACTATTGAATCATATCTAGGATAAATAAAATAATAAAAGATATCGTAGCCAATTAGTATGATAAAAAATAAAATACTAAACCAGGTTACGGTTCTTTTTTCCTCATATAAGAATACCGTTCTTTTATCCATTTTTTGCATCTCTTTTTCTCCATTTTCTCTTATATTTCTAGATATATATGCAATAATCCTTTTTTTATTACAAAAAAGGGCCAAAAGTCACAGACGCAATTCGTCAAATATCGACTTTTCAATTATAAACCATCTGTACTACAAACTAAATAGTTAATTAGGTATAAAAATCTTCCTGAATCGCATAAAATATGGTAATTGACGTATAGGTCATAATACCCACTAGATAAAAACGTTCTTTCAGTTTAATACAAAAATAAAAACACAGAAAGAAATCTGCGTTTTTTGTCGAAAAATTATTTTATTGTACTAGAGAATGTTTGAATGCGTATATGACCGCTTGTGTTCGATCTTGTACCTCTAGCTTACTTAAGATATTACTTACATGTACTTTTACCGTTTTTAGTGCGATAAAAAGTTCATCAGCAATCTCTTGATTCGTTTTTCCATCAGCGATTAAAAGCAAGATTTCCATTTCACGGTTTGTCAATTCTTCATGTGGAAGCTGTTTTTCCTTTTGTCTCATTCGAACCATCATTTTCCCTGTAACTTCTGGCTCTAAAACAGACTGTCCATGATAGGTTTTACGAACGGCCTCAGCTATTTCGCTTGCCTTTGATGTTTTTAACATATAGCTCGTTGCACCCGCTTCTAAAGCAGGATAGACTTTTTCATCATCAATAAAGCTTGTGACGATGATGATTTTTGCTTCAGGCCAGCTCTCAATAATTCTTCTTGTCGCCTCAATGCCATCCATTTCCTTCATTACGAGATCCATTAATATGATATCAGGTCGAAGCTCTAGCGCTAATTCAACCGCTATTTTTCCATCATCTGCTTCACCAACGACCTCAATATCTGGCTGTGCCGATAAGTAGGAAGAAACTCCTATCCTTACCATTTCATGATCATCGACAAATAATACTTTAATCATTTTCTCCACCCTCTAACACAGGTACTTTTACTTCA
Source organism: Ferdinandcohnia sp. GQ5 (assembly GCF_059759275.1). Classification (NCBI taxonomy): domain Bacteria; kingdom Bacillati; phylum Bacillota; class Bacilli; order Caryophanales; family Bacillaceae; genus Ferdinandcohnia; species Ferdinandcohnia sp. GQ5. Next base: position 27,267 of record NZ_JCAXEW010000034.1, on the reverse strand, counting down.
ATCCGTGTTCCTTTATCTTTAAGACTAACGGTCCGCATTGTACCGCCTATTTCCACAGCACGTTCATACATATTCTGTAGACCATAGGAACCGGTTTTCGCTTGTTCCACATCAAATCCAATACCATCATCAACGATTCGTAAAATGACAAATTCATCCCTTTTAATGAGCAGGACTTCTAACCGATTTGCTTTTGCGTGGCGGAGGGTGTTTGAAACAGACTCTTGAAGAATGCGAAATAAGTGGTCCTCGACCCCTTTATCAATTTGAAAGTCCTCTATCTTTGTTTCAATGGTTACAGGTACCTTTTGTGATAATTCAACTAATAGCTCCTGGATTCCTTCTTGGAGTGTCTTTCCTTTTAATGCAACTGGACGTAAATGAAGCAAGAGTGCCCGCATTTCTAATTGTGATTGATGAATCATTTCCTCAACAAGCTTAAACTGTTTTGCCTCACGTTCATCAGTTCGTGGCTTAGATTCGTTGATAGCAGACATCATCATCGATGCAGCAAAGAGTTGTTGACTAACGGAATCATGGAGTTCTCTCGCTAAACGGTTACGCTCATCGGAAACAATTTGTTGTATTCGTTTTTCCTGATCCTCTGCCTTTTCATTTGCAAGTTTTTGGGAAAGTTTTGTTTGCTCTGCAATATGAGTTTGTAGCTTTTTAATCCGCTCCCAAATGGTGTTGAATTCCGCAGTTTGGTTGACGGGGATTTCAGAAATGGTTCTCCCCTGTTCAATTTGATAAATCGCATTAGAAACAGAGAGCAACTGTTTTCTCCATAAATACCCCGACAAAATTCCAAAAACAAGCCCCGCAATTAAGCTTAGACTCAAGGTTAAAATAATATACGGCAAATCCATAAGCTTTGTTTGCCAGAGTGCGGCCCAATTCGCTAAAGGAAAAGCCATGAATACAATGACATGGGCCAATACAAATAAAAACACTGAGACACAAATACCAACAATTATTTGTTTTTTAACGGTACTCATGCTCGTTTCACCTCAAGGTCCCCCACTCCAATGGAAGTGACTATCTTTAGCTTAGGTTCGGCGTGATCATATTGTTCAGTTTGATAATGAAGTGTTTGGTTCACCGTTTTAGCGTCTTGATTTTCAAAGATAGTTGTGGCTCCATAAAGGACAGAATGATGTACCTTCACTTCTACCTCATACGGAACAAAAATTTGAACATTCCCAATCACATTTCGAATAAAAATAACTGATTCACCTTTAGGTAGAACCGTGTAGCTTAAATCAATAATCGTATCGCCAATTCCTGACTGAATGTTCACATCGTTCCATTCATACACATACTCTGGTGTTTTTTGTTGACCCATAACGATGTTTTGAAACAATGGCTGACGTCTAAGAATAGGTTCTTGTTTAGATGTTTTTTCTGATTCTTTTATATCAGGTTTAATATAATGAGGTTTTTTCTTAGCTTGTATAAATTGGATAAGTAAATAAATAAGAACGGCAAGAATCAAAAACTTTACTGTCATCATATTTAGAATGGTAAAAGCTAAACTAATCCATCCAAACCAAAACAGGATTTTGCCAAATGTTCGCGGCAATTTTTTACGGCCAATATAAATACATCCAAACGATATTACAAAAGAGAAAAGGACTCCGCCATTAAAAAACGTAACTTCAATGATTAATAAAATGATGCCAAGAAGAAAAAATGCATTAAGGTTGTCTGATTTAATTTTATTTAACACGTCCGGATCCTCCCTTCATTTCATTGAATGCATTGATTATTGCCCGTAAAGTATAGGGGCTAAGAAGACGTAGATTGTCTACGCCTTCTTAGAATACCATGTTTTCACTATGAAATTGAATGTGTTTCTTCATTTTTCACTTCTTTTTCAAGTTGTGCAATTCTTGCATCGATTGTATTGCGATGATAAGAAGAATTTACTTGATGTTCAAGACGATCAAGATATGATTCCATTTCTTCAAACGTTCTTGAAGCCTTATTCGTATATGCATTTGTGTCCAGAACTTGGTTCATGCGATGATTCGCTCGCGCAATGTTCTCACGCCCCATTAGTTCCATACGCTTAATATGCATGTCTTTTAGCTTATGCTTCATTTCCTCATACTTTTTCTCAAGGCCGATAAGTTCTGCTGCTGTATTTTTTATTGCTTCTTGTAATTTAGCAGCACGTTCTTCATATGAAACTTGTTCCTGAACAGCAAACTCATATAATTCCGTTTCTCCAGCTTGTTGCGCTACATCCGCTTGGTATTTACGTTTTTCAGCAAGTTCTGCTGCTTCGCGATGTTCTCTTGCAAATTGATCCTTTAGAGAGTGCTGACGCTCGACAAGCTTGCGAACCTTCTCAACTTCCGCCTCACATTGACGTAGGTACTGGTTAAGTAACGAGATTGGGTTTTTCTTTTCTTTCTCATCTAATATGCCATGAAAATCTGCTAAAATTGTGTCCTTGATACGAGTTAATAGGTTTGCCATTTTTATCATTCTCCTTTTTAATGAATAATCGTATTTCTATTAATTAACGTTTGTTCAATTCAGCCCATTGTCTTTCAAAGTTAGTGAATGGGTCAGATGATTCAGTAACGACTTCGTTTTTTTCTTTTTTCCATTTTTTAATGACAACATAGAGGATGTATGCTGCTACGACGCCTAGAATTGCAGGTGCATTTGAAGCTGATGCAATAAGAGCGATAACCCCGACAGTGGCCCATATTACCTTACCTAGCGTTGAATCAGTTTTCATAAACTGTTTAAATGCAAAATACAGAATGGCTAGGCTAATCACTAAACCAATCAGTGGTCCAACCTGCGATAAAAGCACAATTGCTGCAATACCTCCAAGAATAAACAATCCGAATTTTTTCATGTTTACTTCCTCCTTTCATGATTCAATGTTATCCTGAATTTCAATTTGCTATAATGAGCCCCAGTTATATTTTTTACTAGGACCTGAGGCTTAGAAGGCGTAAGTTTTTATGAAAAAAAGGGCTGCTCAGGTACGAGCAAACCCTTATCTTTTACGGGAAACAAACGGATTGTCAGTGATCCAAAATCGCCACGGATAATCCTTTGCCTCTCCTGTATTTTCGATACCAATTCGTGGTCCGATTGAGATGTCTTCTGGAATATAGCCTTTAGTGATGTATATGGGTGGTTCAAAAAATGCGCGTCCATAGTCCTCCATTGTTATTCCTAATGCTTTCGTTAGTTTTCCTGGGCCGTTTGTTAGATTTTTGATGGCCATTTGACCGCGGCGTTCATACATGAGGTCAATACCTTGGTCAGGCTCAACAGCTCGGATAAGAATCGCTTCTGGTATGTCCATTTCGTTACTGACAACATTCACGAGACAATGAGTGTGCATCTGATAAGTATAGACATGACCCGGTTTGCCGAACATCACCTCTGTCCGCTTCGTCCTTCGATTGTTAAAAGAATGCGCTGCGCGATCAAGTGGGCCTTTGTAGGCTTCAGTTTCTACAATATAGCCTGATGCTACGCCCTGTTCGGTTTCTTTTATAAGCTTACATCCGAGGAGAGCTTTTGCTAGTTCTAATGTAGGTTGATGAAAAAATGATTCAGGTATGATTTCCGTCATGGCAGCTCCTTGTTTTTCAGTTTTTAGGTTTAGTATGGGATAGGGTTGGTTGGTGTATTCTTGTATAGGTTGTATGGATAGTCGCATTCGGTCGGGTTCGTACCCTCGAGAGAGATTTCTGTGGATGGTGAGGGTACGAATACACCTTTTTCGCACCCTCGCTGGGATGGCTCTGGGCTGGTGAGGGTACGATTACACCTTATTCGTACCCTCACTTGGGTGGATTTCGCTTTGTGAGGGTATGATACGCCTCATTGAGTACCCTCACTTATTCAGCTTTCGCCTTGTGAGAGTATAATTATGGCCACCCGTTCGCCTTTATTAAGTTTGAGATTATGTAAATAGCCACTCATTTGAAAGATGTGTGGCCTGGTTCACTAAGATTGGACAAACGTTACGTTTTTCCTTATGACAGTTTTGTTCTATCAATTTTAGAACTCTTAACCCACAACCGTAAAAAAAATTACGCTGTAAAGAAAATATCTATTGCATCAAAGCGGAATTTAGTTTACTCTAAAAAGTAACAGGAGGTGAAAAATTTGGAAGATATTCGACTCAATGTTTCATTGCTGCGCAGAAGAGTACCCAATTTAACAACTGCTGCCCGTTCTGTGGGATTACGTCCAGCCACTGTATCCAATCTGTGTACTGGAAAAATTCCTGTAGGTCGTGCAGAGGTACGCACACTTGTGGCGCTTGCTGATTTAGCTGAATGTAGTGTGGATGAATTATTAATTCGAGGGGAGAAAATGGAAATGATTGAAACTGGGATTAAAACGCTTGATGTATTTGCTCCGTTAGCAAAAGGGGGTACAGTTGGTCTTGTCGCTCGCCCAGGAATGGGGCAACTTGTAGTTCTTGCCGAATTATTCCATCGCTTGCGTAACAATGATTTCAAGACAGTATTGCTTTTACCGGAAGGGGATCATCTAGGAATTACTGATGTTTTAGATGAAGTTCAATTCCAAGTAAAAACAATTAAAGAAGCCTACGATGAAATTGCAAAGCTTGGAAAGACGAGTGAAGTTGTTTTTGCAGCTGACCGATCACATGTAATCACAGGGGATATCCAAATCTTGCAAGAAAAATTACATTCAATTGGAATTAACTCTGTTACAACGGTTCTTGTGGACTTAAAAGGGGATGTTGTAGATGAGGATGTTCCATTTGGACCACTTGAAACCTTATGGCAATTTGACGCTGACCTCACTGCAAGACATCAATATCCTGCAATCAATCCAGTATACTCAACCTCTTCTGTCCTTGAAGGGGCACACCTAGACCAAACACATTTCACAATCCAACAGCGAGCAAAAAAACTATTACGAAGATACCGCGAGCTCCGTTCACTCGTTACTGTGCATGGGCTTGAAAAGCTACCAGAAACAGAAGTCCAAACCTACAAACGTGGTGAGCGTCTTGAAGCATATTTAACTCAACCATTTTATGTAGCCGAAGCCTTTACAGGTAAAAAAGGAGAATCGATTAGTTTACAGGATACTTTACTCGATATCCGCAAAATTCTTGATGGCTCTACCGACTCAAATGACGTCTCAGAATTAGCCTACATTGGAAAACTAAGTTAAACAATAAAGGCAGGAATTCACTTCCTGCCTTTTTTCATATACAACCATATTGCACTCAAGCCGAAGATCAGTGTTTGTGTAATAAATAGGATGATTGCTCCGTTTTTTTGTTCTCCAATTGGTGGATATGGGAGTAGCGTTTCTAATAAATCCGGCGGAATCTCTTCCCCAAGAGGCATACATAATGCCAATGCAGCAAGCATTTGACTTGTGTCACTATATACAGAATACAACGCATCTTTTGCGAGCCATAAAAACAGAGTCACTGGTAAAAACAATACTATGTTGACCACTATATAAATGAGCTTTTTCTTAAAAGTCATCTGATCATGCTCTTTGATCGGTCCGATGATTGGCCACCACAGTAAGACGGCTGCTACTATCAAGCCAATTAAAAAGAAATAGTTTGTAAAGTATCCTGTTCGAATCCAGTCAAACATAACAGGTACGTGATATCCAATTAACAAACCGTGGAAGAGAATTATTGTAAACACGGGATGAGTTAAAACACTGTAAACCTTTTTCACACTATTTTTTCGAAGTGCTTTTTCAAGCAGATTGGTCTTTAATCCCATTACAATCAAAGGTGCTGCAATAAGAAGTACAACAACAATCTGTATGATGTGAGCACGAAACAGCATGCGCCCTAATAGGTTCAAAGGACTTCCCACAGCCAAAAGAATTAGCAGCATACTTCCGGCAAACGCTATGGATTTATGCTTCGGATGATCTTTTGGTGTTGGTAATAGGAACATATATAAGACAATTAATATCAGGGTAAAAAAAATGATACCCCCATTCCATTGGGAGTGAAAACTAAAACCATCTAAAATTTGACTAATCACAATATCACCAGCTTTTCGGATATTGGTTGCTCAGAAGGTTACATTCCTGCGAATTTGAATTCTCCACGCCAAAAAACCTTCCAAACATACACTTCTTACTTTATTGTAAATCCTCTCTCCTCCGCCGGAATATGATTTATATCACATGTCGTTTTTCAGACATTTTTCAGACAAAAAAAATCCATATTTAAACCATTTAGATTTAAATATGGATCTATTATTATAATGGAAGTAAGTTTACAGTTTCTTTTTCTTTTAGGCTGTTCACCATTCCAAGCCATTCTGCTGGTTTGTTTGGAAGAACTGTATAATACGTTGTTAAGAAATCAACAACCAATTGGCTTGGTAATTCAGATACTTGGTCATCACTAGGCATGAAACATAGATCTAGCCCCTTAACTGCTTCCCCGTCATTGTTCCATGATGGGTGAACATAGTCGAGTTCTATACGTTTATAACCAAGATGAGACAGAACCTCACGGCGCACGAACGGATCCATTGGTTTAACTGTTCCAAATTCATAATGTGCAACTTGATACGGATCGTAGATTTCAGCAAACATTCCGAATAACTCTTTACCGTTTGCAGCAGCTAACTCCTGTAAATCCTTACTGCGGTTTTGTGCTAAAAAGCGACCGATACTCAATCCTGGTTGACCGATGATCGTAAAGTCAGTCATTGCAATGTTCCAGTCTGGATAATAACGGTATTCCGTTGTCCCAACGACCTCATCGTCATGTACCGCAACGAAAACACGAATACTAGGGTCCTCAAGCGGCTCCTTCCAAAGTTCAAAGTCTAGAACTTCCTCTTTAGTAAACACACTTTTCATTAATTCATGCATTTTAAAAAATAGCGGGTCATTGATGCTTGTTATTCTTTTGTATTCCATCTCATTCACTCTCTTTCAATTAGTTCCAATCAGGATAAAGGTCCGTTCTACGGTCACGCCATGTTGTAACCGCACCTCGTTCACGTACTTCATAGAGAAGATCCAAATCAAGGTCTGCTGTTACAATCATGTCGTTGTTTACTTCACCTTCCACTAAAATTCCTTTTGGTGGGAATGGAATATCATTTGGTGTAATAACCGCTGCCTGGCCAAAGTTTGCACGCATAAAATCAACCGTTGGTAGAGTACCAACCGTGCCTGTTCCAACAACATAGACTTGGTTTTCCACAGCTCTTGCATGGCTTGTATAACGCACACGATGGAAGCCATGGCGGTCATCTGTACAAGATGGGCAAAAGATCACATCGGCACCCTTTGCCTTTGCGATTCGAACAATTTCAGGAAACTCGATATCATAGCAAGTTAACATTGCAATACGGCCTTTATCTGTATCGAAAACTTGGAAATCTTCTCCTGGTGTCATATTCCATTCGTTCACTTCAGTTGGGGTAATATGCAGCTTGGCCTGCTCCCCGATTCTTCCATCCGGATAAAATAAATGAGCCACGTTGTTGAGGTGGTCGCCCTTTCGGATGACATGTGTTCCGCCAATAATGTGGACATTGTATTGTTTGGCAAGGTTTGAAAAAAGCTGTCGGTAGCTTTCAGTAAAGCTTGGTAGATCATCAATAGTGAGACTTGAACCGTCCTCCCTACCAATTGATAAAAGCTGTGTAGTGAAGAATTCTGGAAATAGAATAAATTCCGCATCAAATTCCATTGCAGTTTTTATATAATGCTCACATTGAGCCGCAAATTCATCAAAGGAACTGATTGTGTGAAGATGATATTGAACAGCTGAAACCCTCATTTTCAAATCGAGAATCCCCCTTCATTAAAAGATCTTATAAGTGGATTATTAACTATTTTTATCGTTGAAACAAGTAAATTGTCCTTTATTATATTAGACTACGAGCATTTGATTCTCAAAAACCTTTTTTTTCCATAATTTCTTCTTCCTCAAAGTCTTTCCATATGTTACTATAAGGCTTGTCTATACAAATCTTGTAAAAATGTTGTAATAAAACTGAAACGTTTCCGCAATATAAACGTCTTATATATTGAAGAATATCACAGCGAAGAAGGTATGCTTAATGTCGAATGCGAGAAAAATGAAAAAGGGCAACATTGTCAAAATTATTGCGTTGTTTGGCTTTATTGTGTTGTTACTCTTGTATTCTTTTTTTCTACTTAAAACTAAATTTTTTCTAGAAGCAGATGCATCTGAACCGATAATTGAGGTTGTAGCACCTGCTGAATCTCCTGAAAAATATGAACCAATAGATGATGAACTTAGAGTTGATGACAAACCAAAAGGAAATATTGAAGAGGAAAAACCCGCTGAAGAAGATTCCGCACCTACAACTGAGCCAACAAAAGAACCAGCACCAGATCCAGATCCTGTGCAACCAACAACTCCCAAAGAAGATGTGAAACAGGAAGACGATCAAGAACAGGTAGCACCAAAGGAAACTCCTGCCCCTCCTTCAAGGGCTGTTTATCTCACTTTTGACGACGGTCCTCATAAGGTTTCAAAGGATATCCTTGCTTTACTCGATCAGTATGATGCGAAAGCAACTTTTTTTATGTTAGACAACAATATGAAAAATTATCCTGATGCAGTCAAGGAAATGGCAAGTAAAGGACATAGCGTAGGACTTCATGGTGTCACACATGATAAAAACAAATTCTATCAATCTTCGAAATCCGTTGTTGGTGAAATGGACCAAACACAACAGACGCTTTTTGAATTAACAGGAATCGAATCAGATCTCATCCGCACTCCATTTGGCAGCGCACCATATATGACTGACGCATATAAAGAAGCTGTAGATGTTGCTGGCTACAAGATGTGGGATTGGAATATTGACAGCCGGGATTGGCAATTTCGGGATAGCCGGTACGTAGATAGTGTAATTGAGCAGCTAACTAAATTGAATCGTGTCAATCAGCCAATTGTCATTCTGTTGCACGAAAGACCAGAGACACTCGAGCATTTACCTAAACTATTAGACTATCTTAAAGAGCAAGGCTATGAATTCAAAGCATTAGAATCAACGATGCATCCTATACAGCTATATTAAAGGTGAAGATGGCCTGAGGGCCATCTTTTTTTGTGTGAGTCAGCTCGGTGGGCTCGACCGGAAGGTGGGTCAGAGGGACAGGTACACTGTCCCAGGAAAATTATGGTGGGACGCGGGACCTGTCCCTTTGTCCCAATGTAGGGTAAACTAGGTAGACAAATAATTAATGGAAGGGTTTTTGTGATGAATGGGCAGAATCGTGCTGATATAGTACCGGGAATTGAAGTTCAAATTGTGTTAAAGAAAGACCAGCGTACTGGTATACTGACAAAAGGAATTGTGAAAGATATTTTAACGAAGTCTAGTTTCCATCCCCACGGAATTAAGGTTCGATTAGAGGATGGACAAGTTGGGCGAGTGAAGGAAATCATTCAATAAATTATTTATTAAATAGAAATGAGGACATGAATATGCTATCTTTCGAGGAAAAACTTAAGGTCATCGAATCATTCCCGGAATTGGAACGAAAAAATGTATCTTTAGGGAGAGTTAATTTTCATTATAATGACAGCGTCTTTGAAAAGAAGATTGTTGTACAGCATCTTCATCCAAATGGTAATGGCTTTGTGTACGCCGGAAACCTTCAAAACTACGAAGTCGATGCGAAGGGATTTATTAATATACGGGATTTCTCCGAAGCTGAGCTAAGACGAATCGTGAAAGAATCGATTCAATCCCTTTCTGCGAACTCTCCTTTAGCAAGGGAAAATGCCATTATTGGTGAAGGACAGGAAGAACGTTGGGTTAATGATGAGGGACATACATTGCTACTTGTACTCGAGGATGAATGGTGGAATATATATTCCGGCCTAAACTTAGAAGAAGCCTTTGGCTCCTATGATGAAGCCGAAGACTATTTATATGAAGAAGGCTTTAGACTTCAATAATTAGAATCCAACCTCCCGATTAAATGAGGTTGGATTTTTTAATTTCACTATTGAATTGGCATGAAGGCTACTTTCCATACGCCGTTTTCATCTTTTACCATTTGGAAGCCCATGTCTCCATTTTGATTACGAAAGGAAATATATCCTTCATATTCGTTCGTTTGGTGAAACCTTCCTGAACCTAAACCGTAAAAAGGTTCCTTGTATTTTTCGGGATCCCTTGTTTCTTTTTCCCAGTACTTCTTATCTTCCTCTTTCGACCACATCACATACTCTTCTCTTGTTGTGTACAGAGCATATGAAGTTTCCTGATCACCGTCCGCATTCGCTTGGAGATATAGTTTCGCAACACTGATTGGCTCTAGTGTTCTTATTGCCTCAAGATCATGCTCAAGCTTGAATTCCTCATAAGCTACTCTTTCTACCTCATTAAGCTCTAGATCATTTTTGACCTCTGGTACATACTCGTCTAGAGGGGCATAAATTTCTACTGTTGTTTCATCCCAGTAATTAATATGAATATGATGGAGTTTTTCCTCATTATTTTGTTTGTAAGAAAAGACAATTTCTATACTAGGTTCTGCCTGACTTTCATTTAACTCGCTAACAGCTATGGATTTCACATCAATCCCCTTGTAAAAATCAAGTAATACATCAACTTCCTTTTCCGGATTTGCCACAAAAAACACATTATTTTTAAGGAATTCCTTATCTTCGACATGAAGTGCCTCAAAGAAATGGACTACTAGCTTACTAGCTTTTTCTATTGTCGTTACCTTTAAGACTGATTCATACATTTGTTGATACGCAGGATTCTCGGCCAACAATGCATCAAAATCCGGATTAATGACATTTGCAGTTTCCTTGGTTTCGGTTTCTACTGGCTGCTGCCCTTGATCTAAATTACTTGTCACATAGGACATAGATACGATGGAGAACAGCAGAATTGCCGCTGTTACAGGGACCCACATTTTGAGCCCTGAAAAATTTCTTCTTTTTGTTATCTGTTTTTCCTTTAGTGATTTTTTTAGCTCTTTTGCAAAAATTTGATTTGGTTCAAGGTCAGGACGATTTTTTAAAGGCTGTAACCATTTCTCATCATTTCGATTGTTCATTGAGTCCCCACCCCTCCTCGTGAACTCTAATTTGTTTTTTCATTTGTTGAATCGCTCTGTGGTAATCGACGCGTACTTTCCTTTCACTGCATCCCATGACTTCAGCGGTTTCTTTAACAGACAACTCTTTTAGTCCGCGAAAAATAATGATGGACCGATAGGTAGGCTTTAATTTTATGAGGGCTTCTTGTAATTCTTCCCAATCCTTCTTTTGGATGGCCTTCTTTTCAGGCGTAGCTTCTTCTGATTCCTTTTCGTAGATCCAATCTGGTAAGTATTGAATAAACTTTTGTTTTCGTTTAAGATCAATTGCCGTATGCTTTGCTATCGAGAAAATCCATGTTTTCAATCTTTCTGGATTTTGTAGACTGCCTAAGTTTTTCATAATTTTAATAAAAGTTTCTTGTGTGATATCTTCTGCTTCTTGACGGTTATTCGTATAAAAGAGTGCAAAATGATAAACATCCCGGTAATACGTATCATAAATAGTTTCTATATCGAACGACATATTCTCCAATGCCTCGCCCCCAATCAGTAATAAGTCGTTTCAACCCCGAATTTGTTTCAACTTACTTAAAATTTTTTATCCTCAACTACATTTCGTTATCTGTACCATATCTCCTGCTTTGAAATCGGCTCATATCCCAACAAAAAAAGCAGCAAGAGGAAGATTATATGCTCCTATCGCCGCTTACTTGTTAAGTTGATTGTAAAAATATGGTGGGACACGGGACCTGTCCCTATGTCCCAGGTGAGAGACCCTATGACCCTAGGATTTTTTCTGCATTTTTAACTCGTTGTTCGGTTGGGGGTTCGACTCCTTTTAGTTTGTATTCCAGACCTAGACTTTCCCATTTGTAGATACCGAGTTTGTGGTATGGGAGGACTTCAATTTTTTTCACATTTGTTAGTGTTTTTATAAACTCTGATAGTTTTGTAAGATCCTCATCATTATCGCTAATTGTTGGAACGAGTACATGTCGAACCCAAACTGGAACATTTTTATCTGATAGAAACTGAGCAAAATCCAGTATATGTTCATTGGATAGGCCCGTTAACTCCTTATGCTTTATCGGGTCGATTTCCTTAATATCTAGTAAAATTAAGTCAGTTAGTGGCAGTAATTCCTCTAATTTCTCCATAAAATGAGGAGCACGTGTAAAGCATCCGCCAGAACTATCAATCGTAGTGTGAATACCAAGCTTCTTGCATTCTTTAAACAACTCGATTAGAAAGTCAAGTTGAAGCAAAGGCTCACCACCACTTACGGTAACACCACCGCCCGATGCTTGGAAAAAAGGAAGATAGGTTTTGATATCATTGATAATCTCTGAAACACTCATCTCCTTCCCCATATTTAATTTCCAAGTATCAGGGTTATGACAAAACTGGCAACGGAGCAAACACCCCTGAGTGAAAATAACATAACGTAGTCCTGGTCCATCTACCGTTCCACAGGTTTCAATGGAATGAATGCGTCCGTTCATGCTGATCGTCCTCCTCTTTTCTTACATGGTTTCGTGAAATGTTCGGTTTATCACATCAATTTGTTGTTCTCTTGTTAGTTTGATAAAGTTCACGGCATAACCTGATACACGAATTGTTAATTGCGGATATAACTCCGGATGTTCCATTGCATCCATTAATGTTTCTCTGTCAAAGACGTTCACATTTAAATGGTGACCTTTTTTCATCATATATCCATCAAGTAAACCTGCTAGGTTACTAATTCTCGCTTCTTCCTCTCTTCCTAAAGCTCTCGGTACGATTGAGAAAGTATTTGAGATTCCATCTAACGCGTATTCATATGGAAGCTTCGCGACAGAACTCAATGAAGCAAGTGTACCCTTTGTGTCACGGCCGTGGAGTGGGTTAGCACCAGGTGCAAATGGTTCCCCAGCTTTACGGCCATCAGGTGTGTTTCCTGTCTTTTTCCCATACACGACATTAGATGTGATGGTTAAAATGGATTGTGTGTGAACAGAGTCGCGGTATGTTTTATGTTTTTTAATCTTATTCATAAAACGCTTCACAAGCTCAACTGCGATGTCGTCAACACGATCATCATTGTTTCCGTATTTCGGGAAGTCTCCTTCAGTCTCGTAATCTACTACAATTCCGTTTTCATCCCGAATGGTTTTAACCTTAGCATGTTTGATAGCACTTAGTGAATCAGCGACCACAGATAGCCCCGCGATTCCGCATGCCATTGTTCGTAAAATTTCACGGTCATGCAATGCCATTTCTAATCGTTCATAGCTGTATTTATCATGCATGTAGTGAATGATATTTAATGTATTTACATAAAGTCCTGCAAGCCATTCAAGCATGAGGTCATATTTTTCAAGAACTTCCTCATAGTCTAGATACTCTGAGGTAATTGGTGAGTATGTCGGACCAACTTGGATTTTCAGTTTTTCATCAATTCCACCATTGATTGCGTAGATTAAAGCTTTCGCTAGGTTCGCTCTTGCTCCGAAAAATTGCATTTGCTTTCCAATTGTCATCGCCGATACACAACACGCGATGCCATAGTCGTCCCCATACGTTTCTCGCATAATGTCGTCATTTTCATATTGAATGGAGCTTGTTTTGATAGACATTTTTGCGCAGTATTTCTTATAGTTTTCAGGTAACTTCACTGACCAAAGTACAGTTAGGTTTGGTTCAGGTGCTGGTCCAAGATTGTCTAGAGTATGCAAGAAACGGAATGAGTTTTTTGTAACCAATGGACGCCCATCAAGCGCAACACCTGCTAGAGATTCTGTCACCCAAGTAGGGTCACCACTAAATAGCTCATTGTAATCTGGTGTTCTTGCAAACTTAACGAGTCGCAGTTTCATGACAAAATGATCGACAATTTCCTGTGCTTCTTGCTCGGTTAGAGTGCCGTTTTTAATGTCTCTTTCAATATAGATATCTAGGAATGTGGACACACGTCCTAAACTCATCGCTGCCCCATTTTGTTCTTTTATCGCTGCTAAATACGCGAAGTATAGCCATTGAAATGCTTCCCTTGCATTTGTAGCCGGTTCTGAAATGTCATAGCCATAGGAGACAGCTAGCTCCTTTAATTCCTGTAGTGCACGAATTTGTTCAGAAAGTTCTTCTCTGTCACGAATGATGTCGTCAGTCATGGTTCCATTTCCAGTTTCAAGAAGGTCTTTCTTTTTTTCTTCAATGAGTCTATCGACACCATAAAGGGCTACCCTGCGATAATCACCAATGATTCTTCCACGACCATATGCATCAGGTAGTCCTGTTATAATACCCGCTTTTCTCGCAAGTCTCATTTCTGGTGTATAAGCATCAAATACACCTTGGTTATGCGTTTTTCGATAGTCAGTAAAAATCTTTACAATTTCCTGGTCTATTTCAAACCCATAGGATTTCGCAGAATCAACCGCCATTCTAATTCCACCAAACGGTTGAAGTGAGCGCTTAAAGGGTTTATCCGTTTGGAATCCAACCACTTTCTCCTTTTCCTGATCAAGGTAACCAGGACCATGTGAAGTAATCGTAGATACAATATTCGTATCCATATCAAGTACGCCGCCATTTTCCAGCTCTTGCTTTGTTAACTCCATTACCTGCTTCCATAGCGTATTTGTCGCTTCGGTCGGTCCCACTAAAAATTCATCGTCACCCTCATATGGTGTAAAGTTCTCTATTATGAAGTCACGTACATCAATGTCCTTTTGCCATTTTCCTTCTTTAAAACCATCCCATGCTTTCATCATCAATGACCTCCATCCAATAAAAGGTTGTTTACATATATGTTTGTTTTAAGACTTAGTTTGTTCACTACTGAACAAACTTTCTTACAAGTCAATCATACATCGGGACAAGTTTTATGTCATGTGAAATATTTCACAAATAAATAGAGTTACCATTTTAGCCATATTTTCATCAAAATTTGGTCAAAATTACTTGCTCGGAGCAAAACTAACCGGCTTGTGCACCATTAATTTCTTATGATTCGGTAGGTGGTGACACTACAATATGGCTGGATTAGCGTAACCCTCCTAATTTATGGATCTTGATGTTACTCCAATCCTGCTGGAGTACCACCAAACAACTAAAACAAATGGGACGGAGGGACAGGTCCCTTGTCCCTGTAAAAATGTGGTGGGACGCGGGACCTGTCCCTGTGACCCGGAGACTGGTAATACGTGCCAGTCTGTATTATGATAAAAATAAAAAAATTGGGGTGTGGGACTTACATGGCAAAACTAGTTATTACGCAAAACATAGAAGAATTACATTTGGATCAGATTAAAAAGATTGTTCCTGACTGGGAGATTGTTGCGGGACGAGATTCATCTGTTTGGTTAGATCATCTAAAAGATGCTGAGGTTATTGTTGGCTGGAAAAAAGAAATTGCGGAGCATTCCATTTTTGCTGACTCAAAGCTTCGCTGGTTACAAAGCTGGAGTGCTGGTGTCAATAGTATGCCACTTGAGGAAATGGAGCAGAAAAATATTGTTCTGACGAGCGCAAATGGAGTTCACGCCTATCCGATTTCAGAAACTATTTTTGCCTTAATGCTCGGGTTAACGAGAAAAATACATACATATGTCCGTAATCAACAAGAGAAAAAGTGGCATCATGCCGATATGAATCTGGAAATTCATGAAAAGACAATTGGGGTTATAGGTGTCGGTCATATTGGGAAGGAAACGACGAAGATTGCTAAGGCCTTTGGTATGAAGGTAATTGGGGTTCGCCACTCTGACCGGGAAGAGGAATTTGTAGATGAGATGTATACAACGGCCCAGCTGTCTGATGTTCTGCCTCATTGTGATTATGTCGTAGTAACTTTGCCATTGACTAATGAAACGCATCATTTGTTTGGGGCTGAAGAGTTTAAAAAAATGAAGTCTTCTGCATTTTTCATTAATATCGGACGCGGTGAAATTGTCGTTGAAGATGATTTAATTGAGGCACTACGCTCAGGAGAAATCGCTGGGGCAGGTTTGGATGTATTTACAAAAGAACCGCTTGAAGAAAACAGCCCGCTGTGGGACTTTGAAAATGTGATAGTGACACCGCATACGTCTGGTTCAACAGAGCATTACACCAAACGTGTCATTGAAGATATCTTTATCCCGAATCTAAAAAGCTACGCTCAAGGCGGAGTTCTGCCGAGGAATGTCGTGGACTATAAGAAAGGGTATTAGGGACAAGTACACTGCCCCTGTAAAAAAATGGTGGGACAAGGGACCTGTCCCTGTGTCCCACCTTAATCTTCATCCTTCACATCAATATCTTCTGGGATGGGTTCGTTTAGCCATTCTAGGTAGAGCTTTTTGTATTTTTCAAGCTGCTCGAGGGTAGTGTTGAATTGTTCCTTATTTAATAAGTATTGTTCCCCATCGAAAAGTGCACGTACCTTTTTTTCTTGGATAAGTTTTTTTATAAGCTCTTCTGGGATTGATAAATATTCTGCTGTTTCTTTAACTGTTAAATACAACTTACTTCAACCTTCTTTATCTTCGAATTTTATAAGCCCGCCGTTCCGCGTATTCCGAGCATGGAATACACACCTTTATTGTATTCCCCTTATCATCGACATATTGTCGCAAAGGCTTAATTTTTCTTTTACAAATCGCACATTTCGCACCAAAAAAAGAGAACATTTTTACCCTCCTCTTGAAGAAAAAAATGAGAGATATGCTCTCTCATTTTATTTTACCGCAACAAACTGATCAACAAAATGCTGCGGGTTAAGCCTCTCACCAGTGGCTCTTTCTATTTTTTCATTCCAATTATATAACGCACCTGGCTTAAAGAAATCATTTAACAAAAATTCTCCCACTTTTTCCGTGAAAAGATCTGTTGATATATTCTTCTCGATATAGCGCTGCAGCTGAGAAGTTGTTAACTCACCAAGTAAATAGTTTTGATAATACACCGGAACCAACGTAAAATGAATTTTCGCAGCCCAATGTGGATAATCCTGATTTTCTGGCGGCGTTAACAATTGAATCTCACTGACAATTTTCCACCATAAACGATTCAAATCCTGATCCGGATTTTCATAAAGCTCACGTTCGAAAAACACAAATGTCATAATCCAACGGCCCGCAATCAGCATTTGACGACGCAATGATTTTTCAATGAGTGGCTTCAACTCTTCAACTTGCGCTTGGTCTAACCCTAAAAACTGCTGAAGCCATTCCGGATTTTTCCCAAAACGACCGTATAGCATCGCAATTGCCTCAGTTGTTAGTGTATGTGCTGGACTGCGCAATAGGAATGGTAGATCACGGTCAATATATTTAAAATAAACCGCATGCCCATATTCATGTAGCATTGTATTGGACCAGTAATCGGAAGGTACATTGTTACTTAAGACACGTACATCACCCTCGCGATCAATATCGGTACAGAATGCATGCTGATTTTTCTTCTCTCTTGGATACAGATCACTTTTTTGCAGCATATCTGTAATATCCATACCCATTTTTGCGAAAGTCTGTGTTGATAATTCTTCAAGATTTTTCCCATCATAAAACGGATCCAAATCTAATTCCTTAGATGGCGGCGCCTCTTGGAAAAACGGGTCCGCATAATGCCATGGACGCAGGTCCTCTACTTTGATACCAAATCGTTCAGCAAGTTCTTCATCCATTTCCTGCTTTAGTTCACGGAATGGTTCATCCGAAAGCTGCTTAAGCTCTGTAAAAATAGAAAAAATCTCTTCACGGTCAAGTTCCTGTGATTCAAAACTCATTTGATGGAAGTTTTCAAAACCTAGTGAACGGGCCGCCTCATTGCGCTTTTTCACAAGTTTCAATAATTTTTCTTCTACTTCTTTTGCAATCTGCTTACTTGCATGCCATGCTTCTTCTCTTAGTTCAAGATCATTGCTTTTTATTAAAATTTGGCGAACATCGTTCTCCGAAACTTGCTTTCCGTCTAAAGTCGCACGGAATGTATTAAATACACCTACTAATTCTGTTGATAATTCAACCATTTCCTTTAGTTTGTCTTCCGGGAGTTGGTTTTCAAGCATTTGTGAATATAGTAGTTCTAGCTGGCGTTTTTGAACTGAATCATCCGTCTGTTCGAGGTATTCTTTCACCTGTTCAAAGCGCTCCGCATCTGAAAAATAAACACTGTAAGCAGTTTCTGCTTCTGCTGATTTTGCATTCCACTCCTCTTCACCAGTTGTGGCGGCCATCCATGATGCTTCTGCACCTTTAATATGTAATTCGCGAATTGCTTTATTTTGTTCCTCTAAAAATCGTTCAATTGACATTGTAAAACCCCTCCTCATGTCTATAATTCTAGAAAAATCGACAAAATCCTTTTATGCTCACAATCTTTCAAACCCTAAATAACGTGTTCCTTGAAATGTCAGTTTCCCCGTATCCCCTTCGGCAAGAAGACCGTACTCTCCACCAGATACCATAAACTCAGATCGATCTCCACTCTCAAACTCAAACGTAACATAGTAACTTGTCGATGATGTTACATGATCGTGGTGGTGTGGCTCTGTATGATGGTGGGTATGTCTACTAACATGTGTGCGCTTTGATTTTATTATTGCAGGAACACTTAGCCTAGGAGAATCCTCGTTCTTCTTCCACTGATTGATTCCCTTTCCTAGATTAAGAATAACGAGTACGATTACAACAATAAACCCAATCATTATAAAAATTGGAACAGCATTAAACATCATATCTCCAGGATACATAATCTTCCCCCTCAAAAAACTTCTGTAGTATCCATACGCAAAAAGGATTATAAAGTTTCAATGTTCGAAAAATTTTTTCGTAAAAAAGTGTGGGACAAGGAACCTGTCCCCTCGACCCACACTTTTATACACACAAAAAAAGACCCTTGGTTTGGGACAGGGGACCTGTCCCTCTGTCCCAAAGGGTCTGGTTTGTTTGTTATTCGCCTAGGTCGACGTTGTGGTAGACTTGGCGCACGTCTTCTAAGTCTTCTAGTGCATCGATCATTTTTTCGAATTTTGCTTGTGCATCTTCTGGAAGGGTTACATCGTTTTGAGCAAGCATGGTAAGCTCTGCTACTGCAAACTCTGTAATACCAGCATTTGTAAATGCTTCTTGGACAGCATGGAATTGTTCTGGCTCCGCGTAGACGATGACAGATTCTTCCTCTTCCAAGATATCACGTACATCTACATCTGCTTCCATTAATAATTCTAATACCTCATCGGCTGTTTTTCCTTCGATACCAAACACAGCTGTTGCATCAAACATATAGGCTACTGAACCACTGACACCCATGTTTCCACCGTTTTTACCAAATGCTGCACGCACTTCAGATGCAGTACGGTTCACGTTATTTGTTAATGCATCAACAATAACCATTGATCCGTTTGGTCCAAAGCCTTCATAGCGAAGCTCATCGTAATTTTCTTCTCCGCCACCTTTTGCTTTTTCAATCGCACGGTCAATGATTGCTCTTGGTACATTATATGTTTTTGCACGTTCAAGAACGACCTTTAAGTTTTGGTTTAACTCAGGATCAGGCTCGCCCTGTCTTGCTGCTACATAAATTTCACGTCCAAATTTTGCGTAGATTCTACTTGTGTTTGCATCCTTAGACGCTTTCTTTTCCTTAATATTGTTCCATTTACGTCCCATTTAGAACACTCGCTTTCAACTATTGAATCATTTAATATTATACATCAAACTTCCCATTAACAAAATATGTGTTTGACAGGCTATATTAGGTTTATTTTCCAAGTTAAATAATAAGCAAAAACCCCGGCACTTTTTTTGTGTCCGGGGCTATTTCATCTGTTAGACAAATTTCTATTCGGATAGATTAATAAAGAGTCATATATTGGTCTCTTTCCCATGTGTCGACTTGAGTACGGAACTGATCCCATTCAATTTGTTTTGCTTCAATAAAATGGGTGCTAATATGTTCTCCTAAGGCATTAATGAGTAGCTCATTCTTTGAAAAGGCTGTAACAGCTTCTTTTAGATTTTCCGGAAGACTTTGAATTCCTAACTCTGCCATTTCCTCATCTGTCATATGATAGATATTTAGATTCACAGGATCCCCTAATTGAAGTTTATTTCGAATACCATCCAAACCTGCAGCAAGCATAGCTGCTAAGGCAAGGTATGGGTTTGCAGATGGGTCTGGATTTCTCAACTCAATACGTGTGCTTAACCCTCGGCTTGCTGGAACACGTACAAGCGGACTACGATTTTTCGCTGACCATGCAATATAGCTTGGTGCTTCATATCCTGGAACTAAACGTTTATAGGAGTTAACTGTTGGATTTGTGATTGCGGCAAAACTATGCGCATGCTTCAGAATTCCAGCTAAATACTGCTTCGCTGTTTCACTTAGACCTAATTCATCACTTTCATCGAAGAATGCATTTTCGTTTCCTCTAAATAGGGATTGGTGACAGTGCATCCCTGAACCATTTACTCCAAAAAGTGGCTTAGGCATAAAGGTTGCATGTAACCCATGTTTTCTCGCAATATTTTTCACAACAAGCTTAAATGTTTGGATTTGGTCAGCAGCATCAACAGCATCAGAGTATTTGAAATCAATTTCATGCTGTCCAGGAGCCACTTCGTGATGGGATGCCTCGATTTCAAATCCCATATCCTCTAATGTTAGTACGATATCGCGTCTGCAGTTTTCACCCAGGTCAGTTGGAGCTAAGTCGAAATAGCCTCCATTATCATTTAGTTCCATAGTTGGGTTGCCTTTTTCATCGGTCTTGAATAAAAAGAATTCTGGCTCTGGGCCGACATTCATCGCCGTAAACCCTAAGGAATTTGCTTCACTCAATACTCTCTTTAACACTCCGCGAGGATCGCCAGGGAATGGATTGCCATCAGGTAAATATACATCACAGATTAGCCGTGCAATTTTGCTTTCATCTGCACTCCATGGAAAGATAAGCCATGTATTTAAGTCTGGGTATAAATACATATCGGATTCTTCTATTCTCACAAAACCTTCAATTGAAGATCCGTCAAACATCATTTGATTATCCAATGCCTTTTTCAATTGGCTAACCGGAATTTCTACATTTTTGATAATACCGAACAAGTCTGTGAACTGTAAGCGAATATAGCGTACATTCTCCTCTTTTGCGTTTTGTAGAATTTCTTCTTTCGTATAAGTTCTTCCCATAAAATTTTCCTCCTTATAGTGCGTGTTCAAAAAGGAGGGTAAAAAGGACCGAGAATTTCAAGGCGGCGCAGCTTCGAGTACCGGAACGTATGCAGTTAATACGTGAGGAACGGAGAAGCAAGCCAACGCAGAAATTCGATGTGTCATTTTTGGCCGACTTTTTGAACAACCTCTTATATTTGTAATTAGTATCGCTACCGCTCACATCGTTGCTATTTACTCATCAAGGCATCAGATATCACTGTCTAGATACGGGCGAAAACTAACTAATCCTAATTTATTTTTGTAATATGCCTTGCTAAGGATGCCTGTACATCGATCTCACCGTGACAAATGTACTCTGCAGCCCCTTTTTTCCAAATATGATTGTTCTCATCCCACCTGATTTCCAAATCACCTCCTGGAAGGTGAACCGTTACAGGTATGTGTTTTGCTATTTTCCCAGTTAACGTGGCTGCAACTACAGCTGCACAAGCACCGGTTCCACAAGCCATTGTAATTCCGGAACCTCTCTCCCACACTCTATAATCAATTTCATTACTGTTTCTGATATGGACGATTCCCACATTTACTCTTTCAGGAAAGTGGTATGAGTGCTCAATGGCAGGACCTAGTGTCTCTAGTGGTACTTCATGAACATCATCAACAAAAAGGATTGCATGTGGGTTCCCCATTGAAAGGCAAGTTAAAAGAAATTGATTATCACCAATACTTACAGGTTCATTGATTGTTGTTGAATAAGGGTCACCCGCCATAGGGACCATTCCTTTTAGTAATTTAGGCTCTCCCATGTCAACTGTGATTGACTCGACGACATTTTTGTGTCCGGTTGTAACAGTCACATACACAATTCCACCTAGAGTTTCTATTGAAAATGTGTTTGATTCTGCATACAAGTGATCGACCAGATATTTTGCAACACAACGGAGTCCATTTCCACAGTTTTTTCCTTCTGATCCATCCTCATTAAATATTCTCATTCTAAAATCCGCTACACTTGATGGACAGATGAGAATCATCCCATCAGAACCAATGCCAAAATTCACATCGGATACCGCTTTGGCGAGGCTAGTAAGGTCCTGTTCCCTCAAGGAGGATTCTAAGAGATTGAAAATGATATAATTGTTACCTAAACCATGCATTTTTGTAAAAAGCACTTACACTCACCTTCCTTCTCTAAAATATGAATTGGACTCTACTTAACCTTGATTTGATCTCATCTATGACTTTCTTTTCACCTTCCCTACTGTCTGCCTGGAAGGTCACTGAGAACCGAATATAGTTGCCCACATCGTCCCATGGCACACTTGAAATAAGGTGCTCACGAATCAGGTACTGTCCAAATTCTTCTGCATTTGTAAAAGTCGGACCTCCGACAACTCCAACGGGTATTTCTACGTAAAGGAAGAAGGAGCCCTTCGGTTTTTCCGCCTTAAATCCACAATCACGAAGCGCGTTAACAAGTAATTCATGGCGGCGTGAATATTTTTCAGCTGTTTTTACTGTGATTTCTGGATGTGCCAAGGCATATGCTGCTGCTTTTTGGATAGGTATAAATTGGCCTGAGTCACTATTGTCTTTAATGGTTGCAAATGCCTTAACTAGATTCGGATGTCCGGCGATAAAGCCAATTCTCCAACCGGTCATATTAAAGGATTTTGATAAAGAATGAAGCTCTACCCCCACTTCTTTTGCTCCAGGTATTGATAGAAAACTAAGTGGTTTCTCACCGTCAAATACCAGTGCGGCATAGGCTGCGTCATGGACAACGATTAAGTTATTCTGATTTGCAAATGCAACTACTTCCTCAAAAAATTCTTTAGTTGCCGCAGCACCAGTTGGGTTATTCGGGTAATTTAAGTAAAGCAGTTTAGCCTTTTTCAATGTATCCTGATCAATTTGACTAAGATCCGGTAAAAACCCATTCTTTTCTAATAGCGGCAGCTGTACGATTTCACCCCCATAATATTTTGTATAAGTAGCTAGTACAGGGTAACTTGGTGTTGGCATTAGTGTGATGTCACCTGGGTTGATAAAAGCTGCTGGCAACATCGCAAGTGCTGATTTTGAGCCAATTACGTGATTGATTTCCGTTTCTGGATTAAGGTCGCTTACCCCAAATACCTCTTCCATGTAGCGAGCAGCCGCTTCCTTAAATTCAGAAATTCCGTTATCTGAGTAGAATCGATTTTCTGGCTTTGCTGCTTCTAATGACAGCTTTTCTACAACCGCCTCATCAGCCATTGCATCTGGTTCACCAACCCCTAAATCAATTAATTCAATATTGGGATTCTCTTTTAAGGCTGCTTTTTTAGCCCTTTTTATTTTTTCAAATTTAAAAATCTCATCTTTGAGTCCGAACGACGATCCACCGATTCGATCAGCAAAGAGTTGTTGGGTATAGTCTGTTAATGTCATTGGTACTCCTCCATATCAATCAAATGCGCCTTGGCGTATTTGCGCCCAGATTTTAGGCCCACATGAAGTGGGTCATAAAGACGTTGCCACAGGACGTGGCGTTCTTAGTCTTTGATCTTACTTAATCGAAAAGTTTCCTTTAAAAATCTGTGGCAACCTCCGGAGGCATTAACTTTATTCAGTCTGTGTTTGAACATAAACTGAAATGTATATTCACTTTATTTTCATCCCAGTATTTACAGAATGGACTTTACTGAATAAAGTTAAATGCTCATTAAGTAGTTGTGACAAGCTTCTGCAGCTTCTTTTCCTTCTTGAATAGCCCATACTATTAAACTTGAACCACGGCGGGCATCACCTGCTATGAAGGTTCCTTCCTTGTTTGTCTGGTAAGGATCTTCTAGTTTGTCGGCTCTCGTTGTATTTCCTTCTTGGTTGAATTTCTCTAAGAGATCTTGATCCATTCCTTCAAATCCAACCGCTAATAAAACAAGCTGGGCAGGCCAGACACTTTCTGAACCTGGGAGTTGCTCTCTGATTTTCTCCCCGTTTTCATTCACTATCGTCCTAACTTCGATACTCTTAACACCCTTTAAGTGCCCATTCTTATCTCCTAAAAATTCAATAGCTGATGTCGCATATGCACGGGGGTCACCTCCAAACCTCGCTAATGCCTCCTCGTGTCCATGGTCAAGCTTGTGAATGATTGGATATTGCGGCCAAGGATTCTCCTCCGTTCGACTGGTTGACCGCTCAGGATAAATATCAAACTGTACTAGACTTTTACAATTATGCCGGAGAGCCGTTGACACACAGTCTGTCGCTGTGTCTCCCCCACCAATCACAATGACGTCTTTGCCTTCTGCAGAAATAAAGTTCCCATCCGCGAAGTTAGAATCCAGCATGCTTTTCGTATTGCGATGCAAGTAATCCATTGCAAAATGGATACCTTCTAGATTTCTTCCTTCCGCCACCACATTCCGTGGCTTTGTTGCTCCGGTACAGATAATCACACTATCAAACTCTGAATCTAGTTTTTCCAAAGGATAATCTTTACCAATCTCTGTATTCGTCACAAACGTGATTCCTGAATCTCTTAAAAGATTAATCCGACGATCCACGACATGCTGTTCAATTTTCATTTTGGGAATTCCATACGTTAGCAATCCTCCAACTCGGTCTGACCTTTCAAACACTGTAACGGAATGTCCTTGTTGATTCAGTTCCGATGCACTAGCTAATCCAGCAGGTCCTGAACCGATAATCGCCACTTTCTTTCCTGTTCTTTTCTTTGGAATCTGTGGAGTTACCCAACCTTCCTCAAAGGCTTTATCGATAATAGCCCATTCGATATTTTTTATCGTGACAGAACTTTCATATAGTGAGGCTACACACCCTGCCTCACAAGGGGCCGGGCATGCCCTTCCGGTAAACTCTGGAAACGGATTTGTCTTACTTAATCTCTCATAAGCCTCTTTCCAATTTCCTCGATAAACGAGTTCATTCCATTCCGGAATTAGATTATATAAAGGGCATCCGGTAGTCATCCCTCCAAGAACACTTCCGTTCTGACAGAAGGGGACTCCACAATCCATACATCGTGCCGCTTGGTTAACTAGATCTCTTGAAGGAGGCAGAACAGAGATTTCCTTCCAATCCTTCAATCGTTGCAGTGGTTCACGATAATTTGCGGGCTGCCGCTTATATTCTAAAAATCCTGTATGTTTTCCCAAATCGACACCTCTTTTCTTAGGAAACTAGTATTAAGTAGTCGTTAAACAACTAGATTTTGCGTTTCAAGAATTAATTTATAATTCCGAGGGATTACTTTAATAAATTGAGCCGCTTCTTTTTTCCAATTTTGAATTAAGCGATAAGCCAAGGGGCTATTTGTGTATTCATAATGCTCTTTCAAGAGGCTATAAACCATATTCTTTTCCTCAAGATCTTCTATGGATTCTAGTAGAACTAGTTCTGGATTATATTCATGTTGGAAACGTTGATTAGCCGGTTCATATATATAAGCGATGCCTCCAGACATACCTGCAGCAAAATTTTTCCCAACTTCCCCTAGGATTAATGCCCTGCCTCCTGTCATGTATTCACAGCCATGTTCGCCGACACCCTCTACAACAACAGTTGCACCACTATTACGAACACAGAATCTTTCTCCTGCTTTTCCACGAATAAATGCCTTTCCGCTAGTTGCTCCATAAAACGCCGCATTCCCGATAATCACATTCTCTTCGGCAACAAGTGTGGATATACTGGATGGGCGGACAATAATTTTTCCTCCGGATAGGCCTTTCCCAACATAGTCATTACTATCACCTTCTACTTCTAAGGTAAGTCCACTTGGTATGAATGCCCCGAAACTTTGACCAGCTGATCCTTTGAATAGATAGTGAAGCGTATCCTCAGGTAAGCCAACTGCTCCAAATTGCTTTGATATTTCACTGCCAGTCAATGTTCCAACAGATCGATCTGTGTTAGAAATTTGGAAAACATCCCTTGCAGTCTGCTGATTAACCCACGCTTGGCTGCTTATTGGAAGCAATTCTCGATAATCGAGTGTTTGTTCCAGTTGATGGTCTTGCTTTTTAGATGAAACTCTTTCACCTTCATGTCTGACTAAAAGTGGAGACAAATCAAGATTTTGTAGTTTCCAAGCTTTAGGATTATCTATCTGGATTACGTCTGTGCGTCCAATCATCTCATCCATCGTTCTAAAACCAAATTTAGCCATATATTCTCGAACTTCATGCGCAATAAAAGTCATTAGATGAACAATATGTTCCGCTGTCCCCATCATTTTCTTTCGAAGTTCAGGGTTTTGAGTCGCAATTCCAACTGGACATGTGTCCATGTGGCAAACTCTCATCATGATACAACCAAGTGAAACAAGTGGAAGAGTTGCAAAACCATATTCTTCTGCACCTAACAATGCTGCAATTACGACATCTCGGCCATTCATCAATTTTCCATCAGCCTCAAGCCTCACACTATTTCTAAGGCCATTTAGCATGAGGGTTTGATGGGCTTCAGCTAATCCTAGTTCCCACGGCATACCAGCATGCTTAATGCTCGTTTTTGCTGCCGCACCTGTTCCACCATCATAGCCACTTACCAAAATGACATCAGCCTTAGCCTTGGCAACACCTGCAGCAATCGTTCCTACACCCGTTCCTGAAACAAGCTTTACATTAATATCTGCACTTGGATTCGCATTTTTCAGATCATATATAAGCTGCTCTAAGTCCTCAATCGAATAGATATCATGGTGTGGAGGAGGTGAGATTAACTCAATACCAGGTGTCGATCCCCTCGTTTTCGCTACTGATACGGTGACTTTATGGCCAGCGAGTTGACCCCCTTCACCCGGTTTTGCTCCTTGTGCCATTTTTATTTGGATTTCATCACTATTTACAAGATAATGACTTGTCACTCCAAATCGTCCGGAAGCCACTTGCTTCATTCTGCTTAATTTCGAATCTCCATTAACGAGCGGTATAAAACGTTGTGGATCCTCTCCACCTTCACCTGAATTACTTTTCCCTCCAATCCGATTCATGGCTACAGCAATTGCTTCATGAGCCTCTTTGCTAATGGAGCCGTATGACATTGCTCCTG
>NZ_JCAXEW010000033.1:0-31990 GCF_059759275.1 Ferdinandcohnia sp. GQ5 | reverse complement strand
TTATCGGACATAAATTTCAATATATCGGACATTCCCGGCCAAATATCGGACATAACTCTCCTTTTATCGGACAAAACCAAAACAGATAAAAAAAGAGATTCTCTGTTTAGAAATCAAACAGAGAATCTCCATTAGCATCGTCTTCCTCTAATTTTGTAGCGTTTTGGATTGTCGTTGTTTGCGGCATCGCTGGAATGGACTGCACAACCGGTCGCACCGGTTGTACAGGCACCGCCTCAACCCGCTTTCCCTCTGTTGGAGCCTCATCCAACACAAGGTCACATAAGGTCCGAATGGCCATCAGACGCTCTCTCACCTTTTGTTCACTCTCTTCACTCTTTGCTCTCAACAATTCCTGCTGCATTTTATCTAAAATCTTATTCAAAGATATATTCACAAAGTTCACTCCTCTATGCCCGAATATCTACGTTGTAGGAAGGGGTTTGCGGTTGCTTGATATGCTTTTCCTCATACTTCATACAATGTACCCCAGAAGATCTAAAAACCGCTATAGAGGGCATTGCCTGCGTCTTAAAATTGAAGGCGCGACAGCCACGAGGAAATTTCGGTTCCCATGTCGTATAAAAATGCTTGCATTTTAAGCAATTGACTCGTTTTTGCATCCCTTCACTACCTTTGTAAAATCGATACTCCTATTTTCCCATGAGCAATAGGGGTGCGTCAAACTCACATTTTGACAATCTAGCAATTCGCATATAGGCTTTTACAATCGGTTGCACACTTTTAGTCTAAGAGTATGAAAAAACCCCTCAGATCGTCTCTGAGGGGCATTTGCGCAGGGATTATGTAATATTACTTACCAGCTACTGCGTCTTTAAGAGCTTTACCTGGTTTGAATGCAGGTACTTTGCTAGCTGCGATTTCGATTTCTTCACCAGTTTGTGGGTTGCGGCCTTTACGAGCAGCACGCTCACGAACTTCGAAGTTACCGAATCCGATTAATTGTACTTTATCTCCGCTACTTAATGCATTTTGAACTGCTTCAAATACTGCGTCAACAGCTTTTGTTGCATCTTTTTTAGATAGTTCTGCACTTTCAGCAACTGCACTGATTAGTTCTGTTTTGTTCATTTTAAAATTCTCCTCTCCAAATAAGCACATATTCTTTTTACCACTTTTTTCATAGGTTCGCAAGAATTTAGGCTAAATTCCCCCTATTAAACTGGTGGTATAAGTATTACATCACTAGATTAGCCAAAAAACAAGCGTTTCAAACCAAAAAAACTGATTTTAATTAAATTCTTTAAAGAATGTTGTTACTACCAAGTTTTACCGAATCTCTAGATTTTATACTAGGGAATACTATAAAAAATTACATGACGAAAGGAGTGTCCCTCTTGGCACGAAAAAAACGTCGACCACTCATTCCTGAAGCAAGAGAAGGGCTTGACCAACTCAAAGCAAATATAATGCGAAAACAAGGCTACAAAACAGATCCATCTAACCCTGACAGCGTAAAATACGAAGTCGCAAAGGAACTGGGGATTCCATTAAAGGAAGACTACAACGGAAACCTCACGTCCAAGCAAGCAGGCAAAGTCGGTGGCAACATCGGTGGCAATATGGTTAAAGAAATGATCCGCATGGCGCAAGAAAACTTAAATAAACGCGGGTAAGGTGGTGTTCGTATGGATAAAAAGAAAAACCGTGATGGTCAATCCAATCATAGCCAATACAAAGTTGCCAAAGGCCCGAAAGCAAGAGAGTCCGGCTATGAGGCAACCTATGAATACACAACAGGTAATGAAGTAGGAGAGCCAGATCATAAATAACTCACTCAAAATCCCCTATGCCTTACTTAAGCATAGGGGTCTTTAAATTAACCTAACCGATATACTCGTGCCTCATACGCTCTTAATTCTATTGAATCTGTAGCCTCGTGTGCATCGATATAATAATTTGCCAACATTAGCTCATTATGCCTAAATTCACCTTCTGGCAGACGACAAATGGCATTTTCTTGAGATAGATTCGTTACAACAATCACTTTCTGATCGCCTAGCGTGCGTGTGTATACATATAGCTGTGGGTCTTCGGCTAGTAATAAGTCATACTCACCATACGTGAATACTTTATTCGCCTTTTTCAAAGCAATCATTTTTTTATAAAAATGCAGCACAGAATCTTCATCAACCTGCTGGTCTTCAACATTAATTTCCACGAAATTTGGATTAACACCCATCCATGGTTCTCCTGTTGTAAAGCCTGCGTTTTCAGTATTGGACCACTGCATTGGAGTACGTGAGTTATCCCTACTTGTCGCCCAGATGACCTCCATAATCTCCTCATGCGGGACACCCTCAGAGCGCTTTTCATGATACAAGTTTTTTGTTGCCACATCATCATATTCTTCGATGGATTGGAATTGAACATTTGTCATTCCAATTTCTTGCCCCTGGTAAATGAAAGGAGTTCCTTGCATGAAAAAGTACATGGCACCTAGCGCCGTTGCACTTTCCTTCCAATAGTCCTTATCATTTCCCCAATTAGATACGACACGTGTTTGATCATGGTTCTCGATAAACAATGCATTCCAGCCCATGTTTTCTAGTCCCTTTTGCCATCTCGTAAGAACTTGTTTGAGCCCGACCACATCAAGTTTTTGTTTCTCTTCATCCCATAGGCCTAAATGTTCGAACTGGAACACCATATTGAATTTTCCTTGTTCCTCGCCAACCCATTCTTCTGCATCCTCGACACTTACACCATTTGCTTCACCAACTGTCATAATGTCGTATTTGGCAAAGGTTTCTTTCTTTAATTCTTGTAAAAATTCTTGAATCCCGGGACGATTCATATGGCCGTCGAAAGAAGAAACATACTTTAGACCAGTTGGATTTGGCAGATCAGGGAAACCCGGTACTTTTTTAATATGACTAATCGCATCTACCCGGAAACCATCAATGCCTTTATCGAGCCACCAATTAATCATGCGGTATAACTCTGTGCGAACCTCTGTGTTCTCCCAATTGAGATCAGGCTGCTTTGTAGAAAAAATATGCATGTAATATTGACCAGTCTCTTCATCAAAATCCCATGCCGGCCCCCCGAATATACTTTCCCAGTTATTTGGCTCTTTTCCATCTTTTCCATCATGCCAAATATACCAATCCCGCTTTGGGTTATCCTTTGAAGAACGAGATTCGATAAACCAGGGGTGTTCATCACTTGTATGGTTAATAACTAAATCAATAATGAGTTTCATCCCACGCTTATGGGTTTCCTCTAGTAATTCATCAAAATCAGCCATCGTTCCAAAGTCAGCCATGATGTCTTGATAATCGCTAATATCATAGCCGTTATCATCATTGGGTGATTTGTAAACAGGGCAAATCCAAATTACATCGATCCCCAGATCTTTTACATAATCTAATTTGGATATAATCCCCTGTAGATCACCGATACCGTCACCATTTGAATCCATAAAGCTTCTTGGATAGATCTGATAGGCAATTGCTTCCTTCCACCATGCTTGCTTCATTTTTGTATCCTCTCTTCCCTTCTACAGATGGTACTCAAATCCACCTTCAAATCGTTAACCGATACACTCTTGCCTCATATGGCTTTAATTCTATTCTTTCAATTGATTCATTTTGATTGACATCATAATTGCCAATCAATAGTTCCTGTGATTTGTAGCTACACTCTTCTGGCAACTCAAATAATGTATGTTCGTTTGAAAAATTCAGTACTACCAGTAACTTTTCATCAGCTAATATTCTAGTATACGCATAAATCGTTGGATGCTCCGGCAACAGCAGGTCATAAGTACCATATACCATAATCTCATGCTGCTTTCGTAACTCAATCAATCTTTTATAATAATGAAAAACAGAATTTGGATCATCCACTTGTTTAGCCGCATTAATGTCCCGGTAATTCGGATTCACCGAAATCCATGGAGTGCCTGTCGTAAACCCAGCATTCTCACTTTCGTCCCATTGCATAGGGGTACGCGCATTGTCTCTTCCTTTTGCGTAGATAGACTGCATAATTTGCTCTGGAGCCACGCCTGCATCTACCTTTTCCTTATACATATTTAGGGTTTCGATGTCCTTATAATCGTCAATGGAATCAAACTGAACATTCGTCATCCCAAGTTCTTCACCTTGATATATATATGGAGTTCCCTGCAACATATGCAAAAACGTTCCAAGCATCTTTGCTGACTCTAACCAATACTCACCGTCATCACCAAATCTAGACACCATCCTAGGCTGATCATGATTATTTAAATACAAACTGTTCCAGCCAGAGCCTTCCAGACCTTTTTGCCATTTGGTAAACGTTTGTTTCAAATCTAGTAGATTTAATGGTCGCAAATCCCATTTTCCTGTTGGACCTGAATCTAAATCCATATGTTCAAATTGGAAGACCATGTTTAGCTCATTACGGTCCGAACCTGTATACTTTTGCGCTTCTGCTGTGTCGACACCCGGCATTTCGCCAACAGTCATAATGTCGTATTTCGATAACACTTGTTGGTTCATTTCCTGTAAAAATTCATGGATTCGAGGTCCATTCATATAATAAGGTGCACCTGAAGCATATTTTTTTCCTTCCTGCGGTTCACCATCTGGTAGCGCTGGAACTTTTGAAATTAAATTGATGACGTCCATTCGGAATCCATCTATTCCTTTTTCAAGCCAAAAAGTCATAAGGTCATAGACTTCCTCACGAACTTTCGGATTCTCCCAATTGAGATCAGGCTGTTTTTTACTAAATAAATGTAGAAAGTATTCGTCTGTTTGCTCATCATATTGCCATGCTGAACCGCTAAAGAAGGACTCCCAATTATTCGGTTCCTTACCATCTTTAGCAGGACGCCAAATGTAGTAGTCACGGTAAGGGTTATCCTTTGATTTTCTGGATTCCTGGAACCACTTATGCTCATCTGACGAATGATTTACGACTAGATCCATCATTAGCTTCATGCCGCGATTATGCATCTGCGAAAGTAGCTCTTCCCAATCAGCCATCGTGCCAAATTCATCCATGATCTCACAGTAGTTGCTAATATCATAGCCATTATCATCATTAGGGGATTCATAGACAGGGGAGAGCCAAATTACATCAACACCAAGGTCTTTTAGATAATCAAGCTTTTCGGTAATTCCCTTAAGGTCTCCAATTCCGTCGCCATTTGTATCCTTAAAGCTTCTTGGGTAAATTTGATACACAACACTTTCTTTCCACCATGTTTTGTTTTCCATTTCCCATAAACTCACTTTCTAGAGGATGTTTAAAAAGTGCGGTAAAAATGACACATCGAATTTCTGCAAACACTGCACCGATAACAGAGTAATAACTAGGTTATGCGCTTGCGTCTGCTAGTTAACTCAGGAAGTCAATTCCTCAGCGCAAGGCTTCAAGGATGTTTACTCAAGCAGTTGCCTCGCTCCGCTACTCGGGAGCTCGCGCCGCCTTGAACCTCGACGCACAGGAAGTGCTAGTGTCGACAAGACATTAGGCCGTGGCGTTTTTGTCGACGCGGTCCTTTTTATCCTCCTTTTTAAACCTTCATTTTTATTTAATCCGTACGCACGACTTCCGTTCAATTAGTTTTGCCGGTATCGTAATCCGCTTTGGTAAGACATCCGGATTTTTTATTTTTTCAATCAAACAGCTTGCACCTTCAACTCCCAGTTGAAAAATATCAATATCCACTGAGGTGAGGGGAGGCTTCGAATATTCAGCCAGTAGTACGTTGTTAAAGCTTGCAATGGAAACGTCCTCTGGGACGCGAATATTCAATTCTTCAAAGTGACTCATCAATTCAATCGCGATAAAGTCATCTGTACAAACTAATGCTGTAGGTGTTTTCACCGAACTTAAAAAGGATATAATCGCTTCTTTCCCTTTATTTATCGTACTCTTTTGAACGATATAGTCCTCATTAAAAGAGATCCCAGCCTCGCTTAGCGCTTGTTTGTATCCTTCAAGTCGATCGAGCATAAACACAAAGTCGCCGTCATAGCCGACAAATGCAATTTTCGTATGACCTAAGTCAATCAAATAGTCCGTTACGACCTTCGTGATGTAGATATTGTCATTGTCTACATACGTGACTCGTTCTGCGCCTATCACAGGTCGACCAATCACTGTAAACGGAAAATCGATCTTTTGTAAATACTTGATAATACGATCATCTGTCCGCGAATAGAGAAGAATTAAGCCATCTACACGGCGACCTTGGACCATCCCAACAACTTCTTCATAAATCTCATCTTCCGTTCCAGCTGTCGAAAGGTACAATCCATACTTATGTTCACGTGCTTGTACGCTGATCCCTCTAATCACTTCCGGGAAAAAAGGATCTTGAAGCACATGGGATGCTGAGAATGGCATCACAACCCCAATGGTTGCTGTGCTATTTACCGCTAAGCTTCGTGCTGTAAAATTAGGATGATATCCGAGCTTATCCATCGCTTCACGTACTCGTTTTTTTGTTTCTTCACTAATTCGAGGGTTATTTGCTATGACCCTTGAGACAGTGGAAGGCGAGACATTTGCCTCTTTTGCAACATCTTTAATTGTAATAGCCATACATACCCTCCATATTAGAAAAGCGCAAGGTGCCTTCTATCGGCTACAAGCATTAGAAAAGCGCTGACAGAAGGCGTTCTTTGCCTTCAGAAGCGGTTGGCTTGTGACCTCGAGCCGATGGCGCCTGGAGCTAGACATCAAAAAGCTTGTGATATTTCGTTTCATTTTATATAAAAGGAATCTATTCAATCCTTCGTTATCAATAATTATTTTACAGAGCCCTCTGCAATTCCTTTGATAATGTGTTTTTGCATGAAGAAATACACAAGTATCACTGGAATGATGGCAAGCGTTAATCCTGCCAAGGCTAAATGCCATTGCTTTGTATATTGACCAAAGAAGAAGAACATCTTCAACGGAATCGTATGCATTCCTTCTTGGTTAATGACTAGAGATGGTAATAGATAGTCATTCCAAATCCAAATAATATTTAAAATAGCTACTGTTACTGAAATTGGCTTTAACATCGGAAAAATGATGTGCCAGAAAATTTGCCATCTGTTTGCACCATCAATGGTGGCTGCTTCATCTAATGATTTTGAGATTCCTTGTAGGGATCCGTGATATAAGAAGATCGATAAACTGCTACCAAAGCCAAGATACATAAAAATGATTCCAAATCGGTTTAATAGTTCCATTTTACCAAATAGTGATACTAATGGAATCATGACGGATTGGAATGGAATCAGCATTGCAGCGATAAAAAGGAAGAAAACAAGTCCACTTACTTTTCCTTTGCGACGATTTAATGCGTATGCTGCCATCGATGAAAAGAGAATAATCACAGCAACACCTAAGACCGTAATGAGGACAGAGTTAAAGAAAGTGCGGATAAAATCAAGCTCTTCAAATGCTTGAACATAGTTATCAAATGTAAATACATCCGGAAGTTTTAGAGTATCTGTAAAAATTTCACGTTTTGTTTTAAATGAGTTTACGATCATCAAATAGAAAGGGGAGAGCCAAATTAGGCCAAGGACAATGCCTAGAATTTCAAGCAAATATAATTTTCTTTTTTTACTTTTCATTACATCTCGACCTCCCGTTTCTTATTGATGTACACCTGTGTTAAGGATATAGCCGCCACGATTAGGAAGAAAATAATCGCTTTTGCTTGTCCATACGCATAATTGTTTTCTGAGAAGGCAGTTTTAAAAATTTCCATTGCTACCATCTGTGTTGAATTATAAGGCCCGCCACCTGTTAAACTTAGGTTTTGGTCATATAGCTTAAACGTATTAGATAACGTTAAAAACAAACTAACAGTAAATGCCGGTGCTACAAGTGGGAATGTTACATTCATAAAACGCTGGAAGCTGCTTGCTCCGTCAATTTCCGCCGCTTCTAATAACTCCTGAGGAACACTTTCCAGATAGGAAATATAGATAATCATGATATATCCAGCCATTTGCCAACTCATGAGAATAACCAATGCCCAAAAACCAGTGGTATCTGTCGATAACCAGCCTTTGAAAGCTGCAATCCCCGTTAAATCTCCAATACTCGCAAATACCTTCATGAAAATAAATTGCCAAATGAACCCGAGGATGAGCCCTCCAATTAAGTTCGGCATGAAAAAGATTGTACGTAAAACATTGTTTGTTTTAAGTTTTTGCGTTACAAGTAATGCTAATGAAAGTCCAAAAAAGTTAATGAGGAAAATCGACACGACTGAGAATTTCACAGTAAACCATAGAGAGTCCATGAATTCTTTATCCTCAAGTAACTTCTGATAGTTCTCAAGTCCAACAAACTCGGTGATCTTAATTCCGTTCCAGTTTGTAAACGAGTAATAGGTTCCAAAAATTAATGGCACGATTATAACAACTCCAAGTGCTATAAGCGTTGGGGCTAAAAATAACCAATACCATAGATTCCGGTTTCGCATAGTAAATTCCTCCAATTGATCGAAATCCCGAAATATTTCTATCATACTAAGGGAAGCGCAAGCTCCCGTTCATATCTGTATAAAAGGAGAAAACAAAGCAACCGTACGCTGCCTTGTTTTCTATTGTTAGATGAATCGATTATTTTCTTGAGTCTTCCCAAGCCTTTTGAGATTCCTTCACAAGGTCTTCCCAGCTCATTTCATCGCTGATGTATTTTTGAATATTAACACCAAGCTGTTGCTCTCCCCAACCAGTTGGGTAGCCCATGAATACCCAAGGAATTGTCTTTCCTTCTGTTGCATACTCGTACACTGACTTTCCAAGTGGATCAGAAACTTTTGAAGCATCGAACCCTTCATACGCAGGGATAAATTTAAAGTCTTCTAACACAGCTGTTTTTCCTTCTTCAGAAGTATATAACCAGTCTAAAAAGTCTTTTGCAGCTTTTACTTCTGCCTCATCTTTATTGCTATTCACTGCCCAGTACATTGGAATTCCAACTGGGATTGAATCTTCTTTATAGCCTTCAACAGGAATTGGTAAAATGCTTACTCCATTGTTTGCAAGCTCTTCATCGATACCAGCGATTGAACCATATACCCAGTTACCTTGTTGAATCATTGCCACTCGGCCAGTTGAGAATAACTCTTCTACTTGCATGGCATAGTCTAAACTTACTGTTGGTTGAACAGAATACTCATTTTGTAAATCCAGAACCTTCTTAAATGCATCGCCATATTTAAAATCAACACTTGCAGAATCGAATGTTCCTAAAACATTCCCTTCAAATTCAGGGGATAAGAAAGCATTTGATAAGTGTAAGCCCGTTACCCATTTTTCTTTACCTGGTAGAGCGAAAACAGCATCTAAACCTAATTCATCCTTCTTGCTATCTAATGTTTTTACCGCTTCTTCTAAAGCAGCGAAAGTAGTAATTTCATCAGGGTTGATTCCAGCTTTTTCAAATACTGCTGTATTGTAGATTAATCCATATCCTTCTTGGTTAAAAGGTAGTCCTAACACTTTTTCATCTTGTGTAACTCCTTCAAGAGTTCCTTCTAATGCAGCCCCAGCTGCTGCTGTATCAGAAAGGTCTGCTAAACTATCTACCCAGTCTGCAACATCTTGAGGTCCACCGATGTTATAAATTGTTGGCTCTTCACCTGAAGCAAATTTTGAACGAAGTGCTGCACCGTAATCTTCTCCACCACCAACAGTTGTGATGTTGATTTTAACACCATCGTGTGACTCTTCATATTGCTTTGCAACAGCTTCAAATTGATCCTTAAATTCCACTTTAAATTGGAAGATATCCACTGTTGTTGTTTTTGAATCGCCTTTATTTCCACTTGAGCTTTCTCCATCCGAAGAACATCCTACAAGAACCACACTTACGAGAAATAAGAGTGCCATTACTGCAGGAAAAAGTTTCTTTGCTTTCATGATAAAACCCCCAGTTTACATTTTTGAAAGGAAGGAACCGTTGCACAGGTTTAGGAAACCGATTGCATAAATTTGGACTTATTTGTAGAAATTAGTCATTTTTCCACTCCGCAAATTAAACGCTTTCATTGAGTTTAAAAAATATATACCATTGATATTACTGTATTCTTTTGACTTTACTGCTTTTGCGCAATTGTTGCGCAAACGGTTGCATTCCTTTTACAAGATTTATATTAGCACGGTCAAAAAATAATTACAACAAAAAAGTTTAGCGTTTTCATGAAGTCGTTAATACTCACTAATATGTACGTCGTTAAAGTAAAAGATAAACGTGACTTGCAATGTAACATTTAGTGTGCTATATTTCTCATTGTGAATTAAATGACCGTATTTCTCATTTGGTCAATCTACCTAAAGTGAGGTGATCAATGGTGGCGATCGATAGAAAACAGTTAATTGTTGAAGCTGCGACAAAATCGTTCTCTTTATTTGGGTACAAGGCCACAACAATGGATCAGGTTGCAAAGCTTGCGAGCGTTGGTAAAGGTACAATCTATACTTTTTTTAAGAACAAAGAGGAATTATTCGATGAAATCATCAGTACACTCATTCGGGATATGAAAATGGTAGCCGAAGAAGCAATGGATGAAAACAGCACCTTTTATGAAAATGCACACCGGATCCTTTTTCGATTACTAGAATTCCGTAAGTCACACCAACTAACGATTAAGCTATTTCAAGAGGAAAGAGATATCGGAACGCAGGCAGTTGTTGAGGTTGTACAGCGTGTTGAGCAGGCGATCATCAACTATATGAAAGACATGATTCAAGCAGCAATCGACCGCGATGAAATTAAGCCCTGTAACCCAGAAATCACAGCTTTTGTCATGTTAAAGCTTTATGTTTCCTTAATCTTTGATTGGGAACGAAACCACGAACCACTCGAAAAAGAAGAAATTTCAAATTTATTTCAGCTGTATTTCTTTAAAGGGTTAGAGAAATAGTCATGCCATGGGTCCTCAAGTTGAGTACCCATCTTATTTGGCTAAAAATGACCATTTGAATAAAACAGTCATATTATTACTAGGAGGTTTTTATATGAAGGGATCATCCTTTTTTGCTGAATTAAAACATATCCTTTCAAATCGCAAAGTTCTCATTCCAATTTTAGCAGTAGCTTTTGTTCCTGTTCTTTATGCAGGTATGTTTCTCTGGGCATTTTGGGATCCATATGACCAGATGGAAAGTTTACCAGTCGCTATTGTGAATGAGGATACTGGAGCTGAATTTGAAGGGGACCAATTACAACTTGGAAATGAGTTGACTGACAAACTTTCCAATAACAACACATTCGATTTTCATATTGTCTCAAAGGAAGAAGGATACAACGGGCTTGAAAACAGAGATTATTATATACTCGTTGAAATTCCCGAGGATTTTTCAAAAAACGCAACTTCCTTATTAGATCGTCAACCACAAAAATTGGAACTTAAATATGTGCCAAATGAAGGCACAAACTTTTTGTCCTCTCAAATTGGGGAAACCGCAATTGAAAGAATAAAGGCAGAAGTATCAAAGAATGTTACAGCTACCTATGCTGAAACCATGTTTGGCAAGGTCCAAAACCTAGCAGACGGTTTAACCCAAGCAAGTGAAGGTTCTGAACAACTTGCGGAAGGTGTAGCAAAAGTAAATGACGGTTCAAAAACACTTGAGGAAAACCTAACTAATTTAGCTTCTAAATCAATTGAATTTACAAATGGAGTTAAAAAAGCAGAATCCGGAGCAACTGGTCTTGCTTCTGGAACTGACCAAGTAAAAGCAGGTCTTAACGAAGTGAATGAAAAAATTCCTTCTTTAGTGGATGGAACAAATCAAGTCCAAGATGGGGTTGCCCTCATGAAGGAAGAACTACCAAAGCAAATTGCAGAGGAAGTAACGACTCAGCTTAACAATAATGTTAGCAAAGTTGATGAAGGTATAGATGAACTTGAGATGAAACTTAACGCTGGGCTATCAACTCAACTAACAAATGGGATTGCAGCCAGCCTTTCTGAACAACTAGCAGACCAAATGCTCGCATCTCAAACACAACAAATGGAGCAGCTTAAAACGACCTTAATTGAAAATCAAATAATGGACGAAACGCATGCTTCTGCTTTTATTGCACAAATGGCTCAAAAACAGCCAACGAAAGAACAGTTACAACAGCAATTAGAACAGCAATTGCAGCAAAAACTTGAACCTGGTATATCAGCAGGCGTTGAAAATGGACTTAACCAAGGGTTCACACAATTTAAAACTGGCTTACATCAACAGTTTGGTTCCGCAACAACTGGTTTAGAGGAACAGCTAATATCCCAAACAAGCCCTTCCTTTAACCAATTATTAGCTGGGCTTCAACAGATTAATGAAGGTCATAGAAGTCTACAACAAGGAATTAGCCAATTATACAATGGTTCGGTTGAACTTAATAACGGCGCTAACGAATTAAACAATGGTATGAACCAATTAACAAATGGTGCCGGTCAACTACAAAATGGCGCAGGTCAACTTGCGGATGGTTCGAAAGAATTAGAAGAAGGCACTGTTCAACTTGCCAAAGGCTCGGATGAACTCGCGGAGAAACTTGCGGAAGGTGCTGAACAAGCAAATTCTGTAGAGGCATCCAACGAAACCTACGACATGATGGGCGAACCTGTTACTGTTAAAAAGCAAGAAATAAATACCGTCCCTAACTATGGAACAGGTTTTGCACCCTATTTTATCTCACTTGGTCTATTTGTTGGTGCATTACTCATGTCAATTGTATTTAAACTTAAAGATCCTGTTGTTCAACCAACTAATGCATTCCGCTGGTTCTTTAGTAAATTTGGTGTATTAGCCATTGTCGGAGTGTTCCAAGCAGCCCTTGTTGACATCATACTATTAGAAGGTCTAAAAATTGAGGTCGCAAGTGTCCCATTATTCTTTGTCACATCTTTAATCACAAGCTTTACTTTCTTAACTTTAATCCAAATGCTTGTGACTATGTTGGGGGACCCTGGTCGTTTCATTGCGATCATCGTCTTAATTTTACAATTAACAACAAGTGCTGGAACTTTCCCACTTGAACTAATCCCAACTGCATTACAACCAATTAACGCACTTTTACCAATGACATATTCCGTACAGTCATTTAAAGCTGTCATTTCAAGCGGTGATTTCAGTTATATGTGGAATAACAACTTGATTCTCTTAACCTATATGGTGGCCTTCATTGCGATTACGATCGGGTATTTTGCAGTGAAATTGAAAAAGCAAAAAGGACAAGTTGAAATGAATTAAGATGTGTGAGAAAAGCTAGGGATTTTTCCCCTAGCTTTTTTCACGTCTTAAAAAAATGAAAGTGCGGATGTAATGAGATGTATTGCTAATACTATGATTGAGACTAAAAATGCAGGAGGAATCACTATGCCACAAAAACAACCTAAACAGAAAACAATGCAGACAGATGTCGCAGGAACAAATCCACAAAAAGTGAAACAAGAAATTGCAAAGGATGTAAGCCAAGGCCAGGGTGCCATGACCTCTAGAGAAGCAGGAGCAATGCGGGACTAAAAAACCACTGTTTAGTGGTTTTTCTTCATTTTAGCTATCCTTTTATCGTTTTCGCTATCATGGACCTTTCCCATTTGAATCAAAATAGATTATACTAGATTGACTATCGTATCCACTAAGGAGGAATTTCTATGACCGAGAACAATCAACCCGAAGCACCAAAAAAGAAGATTAGCCTGCAAGAGGCTATGAAGCAGCAGCTTGAAAACAAAAAGGCTCAATCATCCAATACAAAAGGTAAAATGAATGCCGACCTTTCATCAAAAAAAATGAAAAGCCAGCAAACAAAAAAACCTAGTAATACTCGCAGAAAAATGGGCGTCTAAGATGAATAAAAGAGGAGTATGAATCCCGTAAGATTCATACTCCTCTTTATTTATCCTGCATTTTTCACTAGCTTGACACTCAATTTTTCTAACATATCTTTCGTCATTGATTCGAGATCATATTGTGCTTTAAAGCCCCATTCTTCTTTTGCTGCAGTTGCATCAATTGAATTTGGCCAGCTTTCAGCGATCGCTTGGCGGACTGGGTCAACATCATAATTCATCGCAAACTCTGGAATATGCTTTTTAATAACTGCTGCAATTTCTTCAGGCGCAAAGCTCATCGCCGTCACATTGAAAGCATTTCGGTGTTTTAACTTGCACTCCTCTGCCTCCATTAAGTCTACAATGGCTTGAAGCGCATCTGGCATATACATCATATCCATATACGTACCTTTATCAATATACGATGTATAGCTTTTATTTTTCAGTGCTTCATAATAAATTTCCACAGCATAATCTGTTGTACCACCACCAGGTGGGGTCACATACGAAATAAGCCCAGGGAAACGTAGTCCTCTTGTATCAACACCAAATTTATGATTGTAATAATCACAAAGTAATTCTCCAGAAACCTTGTTCACACCATACATTGTCGTAGGGCGCTGAATGGTGTCCTGTGGGGTTCCATCCTTTGGTGTAGACGGACCAAATGCCCCAATTGAGCTTGGTGTGAAAAACTGACAACGCAATTCACGAGCAACTTCTAATGCATTGACAAGCCCACCCATATTTAAGTTCCAAGCTAAAAGTGGCTTTGCCTCTGCAGTTGCTGATAGTAATGCTGCCAAATGAATCAATGTGTCTGCATCGTATTTTTTCGTAATATCGTACATTGCTTTTCCGTCTGTTACATCTAAAATCTCAAACGGACCAGAGTGAACAACCTCGCAATCCGTTTTTCGAATATCTGTTGCAACAACATTTTGAGCACCATAAACCTTACGAAGTTTTGTGACAAGCTCTGAACCGATTTGGCCCAAGGCTCCGGTAATTATAATTTTCTCCATTATTCATTCCCCCAAGATGATCTTCTGATCAGCTTTTAGATAATGTTCATTTCCTTGCCTACTTTTTCATAAATCGCAACTGCTTGGTCTAGCATATCTTTTGTATGTGCAGCTGTTGGCATATTTCGGACCCTTCCTGTTCCTTTTGGTACAGTTGGGAATACGATGGATTTTGCATAGACGCCTTCTTCAATCAATCTCTTACTGAACTCTTGTGTTTTTACTTCTTCCCCAACAATCACGGGTGTTATTGGAGTTTCACTATGGCCAATATCAAAGCCACGTTCTTTTAGCTGTTGCTTGAAGTAGTTAGCATTATCCCATAGCTTGTCGTGGAGTTCTGTACTGCTCATTAGAATTTCGATTGCTTTTGTAGCAGCAGTAACATCCGCTGGCGTAACAGCAGTTGAAAATAGGAAAGGTCTGCTTCGAACTTTTAGCCAGTCAATTAACGCCTTCTTACCCGCTACATAACCACCAACAACGCCAATTGCTTTTGAAAGAGTTCCAATTTGGAAATCTACTTTATCAGAAAGACCAAAGTGCTTCACCGTACCAGCACCTTTTCCTAAAACACCTGAACCGTGGGCATCATCTACATATGTAATGAGATCAAATTCCTCTGCAATTTGTACGATTTCAGGTAGTTTCGCAATGTCACCATCCATAGAGAAAACTCCGTCAGTGATGACCATAACTTTGTTATATAAACCAGATTCAGTTGCTTCTTTTGCCTTTTTTCGTAAATCATCCATGTCAGAGTGGTTGACTCGAATAATTTTCGCCTTTGAAAGACGGCATCCATCAATAATGGAAGCATGATTTAGCTCATCGGATAGAATCGCATCGTTTTTATCCATAACAGCAGAAATAGCTGCCATATTACAGTTAAAGCCAGATTGATACGAAATCGCTGCTTCTGTATGTTTAAACTCAGCAAGCTTTTCTTCTAGTTTTATATGAAGATCAAGTGTCCCGTTGATGGTTCGAACCGCACCTGCTCCAACTCCGTACGTATCGATTGCTTCCTTAGCAACCTCTTTTAGGCGCTCATCAGTCGCTAATCCTAAGTAGTTGTTAGAAGATAAGTTAATAAGCTCTTTTCCATTGATTTTAATAATAGGTCCGTTTGCACCTTGTAGAGGGTCGATTACATTGTAAAGACCTTTCGTCTTTAAATCCTCCAGATTTTCATGCAAAAATGAGTCCAACACCTTCGACATTAGAATCCTCCTTTGTATGTTTGTAAAACACAAGTGTATTTCCAGGGAATACATTTATGTTTTTACAAACCCTTTTATATCAACATTTATACTTCCTACTTTACCACATTATTCATCAAATGTTTATACCCAGTGGACACTTTTTCTTATTATTATTATATTATTTGTTAGTTTTGGATTTGTGATACAAAGAGTGAGATTTTATCGGTATGGTTTTGAGTTTGGAGGACTGAGATCTGGTTTGAGGATGCTTTTGGGTAATTATGGTAATAACTAAAGTTTAATTGATGGATATGGCTGGACTATTGTAAATAATTTCAAAGTCCATTAGCTTAAGCGCAAGTTATCTCATACCTTTTGTATAAAAAAGGAAAAAGAGATAGTAAAAAACTTTTAGAAAGTAACCATTTTGCTTTTCTAGGAGATTAAGTATCTCTCAAGCCAGCTGGAGCATTGCCAATTGGTAAGTTCTAGGTAGTTGGTTACACTCCAAACCCGCTGGAGTATCATCCCTTGGAAATCACTAGGTGGTTGACTACACTCCAAGCCCTCTGGAGTATCACTAACTGGAAATTACTAGGTAGTTAACTGCACTCCAAGCCCGCTGGAGTATCATCCCTTGGAAATTTATAGGGAGTTGACTACACTCCAAACCCGCTGGAGTATCATCACTTGGAAGTTTCTAGGTAATTGACTACTCCCCAAGCCCTCTGGAGTATCATCACTTGGAAATTACTAGGTGATTGGTTACACTCCAAACCCTTTGGAGTATCATCACTTGGAAATTACTAGGTGGTTGACTACACTCCAAGCCCTCTGGAGTATCACCAACTGGAAATTACTAGGTAGTTAACTGCACTCCAAGCCCTCTGGAGTATCATCACTTGGAAGTTTCTAGGTAGTTGACTACACTCCAAGCCCTCTGATGCACAGCCAGTTAGGCTTTTTGAAGAAACTGTTCACATAGTGGCGTACAGCGTCTCCCCCACACTAAAAAAAGAGACCATCTCTGGTCTCACTTTATTGGGTCGTGCAAAATATTTATCATTTCTCGT
The DNA here is from genome assembly GCF_059759275.1 of Ferdinandcohnia sp. GQ5. NCBI lineage: Bacteria > Bacillati > Bacillota > Bacilli > Caryophanales > Bacillaceae > Ferdinandcohnia > Ferdinandcohnia sp. GQ5. The sequence goes on along the minus strand of NZ_JCAXEW010000033.1, from coordinate 14,877 downwards.
GTTTCATCAAGGTGTTGGACGGTTTGGTCATATGCCTGTGAGGCGACACTCATAAAAAGAATGTCCATCACATGAAGCTGGGCGATTCTTGATGAAGTTGCGCCGCTTCGGAAAGTCGGCTCTCTAGTAGCAGAGGTATAAAGGCGAATGCCTGCCTGCTCGGTCACAATCGATGAGCCATATTTCGTTAAGCTAATCGTATGGGCTCCTTTTTTATTTGCGAGCTCAAGGATTTTCGCTACCTCAAACGTTGCCCCCGAAAACGAAATCCCAACAACAACATCATTTTCATCAGCATTTGCAACCAAGGTTGCGGCCATATGTAGATCTGGAAAAGCCGTTGCTTTTTTATTAATTCTTAAAAACTTCTGCTGAGCATCTTGAGCAATGATGCTTGACGCGCCAACACCAAAAAAGTGAATCGTCCCGGCATTTTTTAAGATTTCTACCGCTCTTTCAAGCTCTTCATTGTTTAGCAATTCAGCTGTTTCTCGTAAGGTTTGAACACTATTGTCTGTCATTTTTTCAATAATAGACAAAGTAGATTCATTTGGCTCAATATCGCGAAATCCCGTTGCTTTCTTCTTTTGCAGGTCTCCTGCTATACGAAGCTTTAAATCCTGAAACCCTTTTAAATCAAGTGATTTACATAGCCGAATAACAGCCGCACTGCTTGTTGAACTTCTTTTACCAAGCTCACTGGCCGTTAGTGTAATCGTCTCTTGTGGATTTTCTAATATATATAAAGCAATTTTCTTTTCAGACGGTGGGAGGTTATCATGCATTTCCTGAAGCATTACGAGTCCTCCGGTCATAAAGGACATTGTCATCAACTCTCTTTATTCAATTTATTAACATTATAACGTTTTTTTCATAACATGGAACTTTCGTGTAATCTCAAATCCTGTTTTCTTATAGAGATGTCCCGCTGAACTCTTCTCTCCCGTCCAGAGAAACCATGCACCATGCAATCCTTCTGCACGCATATTTTTCAAACACTCATTTAATAAAATCTTGCCTAACCCCTTACCTTGCTGGTTGGTGTCAACCCCAAATGGTCCGAAGCGATCCGGAATTCCTTCATAGCCGCCATAAATGCAAAAGCCCACTGAATTTTCACGATCTCTTGCGATTAAAATGCGGTGGAGTGGCAGCCCTTGTAGAATTCCTTCTCGAATCGCACGTCCCCAATCCGGGTTAAACACATTGTTGGCAAAATGGATCACTTCGTATAAATCCTTATCTTCAGCAGTTAAAAATGTGTACCCTTCTTGTTCCCGCTGTGTCTTTAATTCAAGCACATCAGAGGGTGGCGTGAAGCCTACTAAACTTCGATCCATCGCGACAGGTGAGTATTGTTTTTCAAATCCTTGCTTGAGGAGAAAGGAATACCCTTCTGGATATGCTTCTTCATCGATTCCAGGCAGAATATAATTCGGAGCATACGAAGCAAAGAAAACATTCTTCCGACCTTCAGTTGCTAGGAGTTCCACCCCATCTTTCATCAATTTTTCTCCAATACCAGACCGCGAGAACTCCGGATGAACGAAAAAGAAAGGAATCCAGCCATTTTCCGGCTCTAAGTCTGTACCTGCCATTGGTAGCAATCTTCGTATCGCATACACACAACCGACTATTTGATCTCCGTCAACCGCAACTCGTAATCCCTTTGGATCGAAGTTTGCGTCTAAAAGAACGAGATTTCGAAACCTAAGCTGTGTGATTGGATCCTTCAGCAAGCACTCATTCCAGAGGCGAACAATTCCTATTTCATCGCCTGATTGATAATATCGAAATGAAACCACACGTTCCATCCCCTTCCCTAATTGTAAAGTAGATAAGGTTCTCTCTTCTTTTTAAAGGCTTCTGTTTCCGCTTCACATGATTCTATAAAACGGTTAGTCTTTCCATTCATAACTAGATTCTTAAGATTCTTTGTCCCCGCTAAAAGGTCAAACATATAGGTTTTCTTTTCACCAAATTGAAAAAACTCAAAATCATGAGGATACATTTCCGCTATTGTTTCTAACAACGTCAGTCCTGTTTTCAACGAGTGAATTTTCCATCGATCAGTTACATGAAGCTGAACACCTTCACAGACCTGATCCTTATGTTTTTGGTACGTTGGAACAAAGGAAATTGGTCGGGCTAACACTCCAGAAAGTTTTTTCTCATTAAAATATTTAGCCAACCGGTATCCTTCAATATAGGGACTTCCCACGTATTCAAAAGGTCGTGTTGTACCTCTTCCCTCGGATAGATTCGTTCCTTCAACCAAGCAGGTCCCAGGGTATAATGTACACATATCCATTCCTGTCGTATTAGGCGATGGCGGAATCCAAAACAGGCCGGTTTCATCATAAAACATATCACGACTCCAGGCCTCCATCGGAATGACCGTTAATTCACAACCGATTCCGAATTCATGCTTATACATGAGTGCAATTTCCCCGACGGTCATACCGTGACGATTCGGAATTGGGTAGAGGCCAACAAAAGAACGAACGTCCTCATCCACTAGATTCCCTTCCATTACGGTCCCTGTGATTGGATTTGGCCGATCAAGAACGACGAATTCCTTTCCGAACTCTGCACAGGCTTCCATCACATATGCCATCGTATAAATAAATGTATAATACCTTGCCCCAATATCCTGAAGATCAAAGAAAATCATATCCACATTCTCAAGCATTTCTTTTGTTGGCTTTTTCGTTGCTCCGTAAAGACTATACACAGGTAAATTAGTATAAGGATCGACAAAGAACTCAATCTTTTCCCCTTCTTTAGCACTTCCTCTAATTCCATGTTCAGGTCCATATAATGCAGTAACATGAATATCTGGATGCTCATGGAACAAATCTATTGTTGGAGTAAGTCGTTGGTTAACACCTGTCATATTGGTAACCACCCCGACTCTTTTACCCTTACATAAATCCACAGATTTCGTTAAAAAGCGGTCAAGACCTATTTCCATTCTCTGCCCCTCCCCTCAAAAAAAGAGAGATTGCTCTCTCCATCGGTCATTATTCTTTAACTCCGCCAAGGGTTAATCCTTTTACAAAGTGGCGTTGGAACATCATGAATACAATAATCATCGGAACGGATGCTATCGCTGCTCCACTCATTAGGAGCTTGAAGCTTGCAAGGTTTGCATCCTGTAATGTTTTTAACCCTACCGGTAATGTATATAAATTTGCATCGTTTAACACGATAATTGGCCACAGGAACGAATTCCAAACGTTCATAAATGTAAAGATTCCTAGAGCTGCTAAACCTGGTTTTGCCAATGGCAGAATGATTTTCCAATACGTTTTCCATTCGCTTGCACCATCAATTTTCGCTGCATCTATTAGTTCATCCGGGATCGAGTGCATAAATTGCCTCATTAAAAATACCCCAAATACCATTGCTAAGTCTGGGAATATAAGCGCCCAGTGCGTATCCATAATTCCAAAGTTTCGAACCATGATAAACAACGGCACTAACGTTACTTGGCCGGGAATCATCATCGTGGCAATAATCGACCAGAAAATGAGATTTCGTCCCGGGAACCGCTTTTTCGCGAGAACATACCCGGCCATCGAGTCAAAGAGAAGTATTCCAATTGTCACCACTACTGCTATATAAAAACTATTAAAAAACCAGATTCCTACGTTATTTTTGTTAAACAAGGTGGTAAATCCTGAAAACGTATCTTCAATGATGTAGTCCATAACATCACGATGATAGGCTGCTCCTTCAACATCACCAGCGCTTTCCGCGTCCCTAGCCTTCCCCCAGTGTTCAAAGTACTCCGTAATCCCAACTGGGTACATTTTTGGAGGATTTGAATCTACATAAGATACTTGACGTTCTAGTTCTTCATCTTGATAGCTGCTAAGTTGCAAGGAGGTACTAAACACCCAATACAACGGTAAAAGGGAAACTATGGCGAAAACCGATAGTAGTACATAAATAATAAGCTTGTTTACTTTTTGAATACCTGATGTCGTCATTATGCTTCCCTCCTAGTCATCGTACCGAAGTAAACGGAATTGGATAATTGAAAATAAAAGAATGATAAAGAATAAAACAACGGATTGTGCTGCTGCAAAGCCAAACTCGAAATCTCTAAAGCCTGTCTTATAGATTAAGTGAACCAGAGTTTCTGTAGCTGTACCTGGTCCTCCGCCCGTCATCATAATAATTTGTGTAAATACCTGAAACGAACCGATTGTACTAAGTAAAACTAAATATAAAGTAGATGGTTTTAATAATGGCAATGTAATGCGATACCATTTTTGAAAACTATTTGCCCCGTCAATGGTAGCCGCTTCATATAGTGAATGTGAAATTGAACCCATTGAAGCAAGATAGAGAATGATTCCAACTCCAAATGGAATTAAACATTGCATGATGATCAAGGCCCAAAGTGCGGATGAAGATTGTCCCAACCAGTTAAGGGGTTCCATTCCAAACCACCCTAACACATAGTTAAACAATCCAAAGTCGTAGTTGTACATCCAGCGCCAGACCATCGCAACAATTACCATTGATGTAACTGTTGGTAAATAAAAGGCTCCTCGGAAGAAGCTTTGAGACAGTTTTCCAAGAGGATGGATGAGAGAAGCAATGATAAGTGCACTTATTACGTTAAAAGGTACCGTTACAACCGTAAAAAGGAATGTATTTCCTAGCGCGTCGTAAAAGGCATCACTTTTAAACACCTTTATATAGTTGTCTAAACCTGCCCATTCACTCCCAAAAATTTTGTATTCCTGGAAGGAGATGATAAACGCCCACACAACCGGGATCGCAATAAATGCAATAAACAGGATAAGTTTCGGAAGTAAAAATAAATATGCGGAATAGTTCTTTTTCATTTGTAGCCAGATAGTTGGTTTTTTTGTCTGTACTACTGCATTTGCAGTTTGATGAACGGGTTTCAACGCAATTCCCCCAATCTTTCATTTGGCAGCAGGCAGCCCATATAAGGGCTACCCACCTTATGCCTATTACTACTCACCTAACAATTCATTGACCTTCTTCTCAGCAGCTTTCATCGCTTCTTCTGCTGTCTTTTCACCATTGAATACTAACTGAAGCTCTGTTTGAATAGCTTCATCAATTTTCTTCCACTCAGGGTGACGTGGAAGCATAACAACTTGTGAAGACATTTCTTGTGCACGCTTCATTTCTGGATTGTCCTTATAAGGGTCCATGTCTGCAGCGCTCTTACGTGCAGGGAAAATACCATACTCAGTTGCCATCGTAAATTGCTCATCTGTTGTTGAGATGAACTTAATAAACTCGCCAACCATTTCTTTTTTCCCTTCTTCTTCTTGGTGGAACATTGTCCAACCACCTACACCACCGATTGTTACAGGCTCACCTGATTTACCAGTTGGGTAGTTTGCAACTGCAAAGTTTGTAGGGTATTTTGTTTGAGCTGAGCTAATTGCCCATGTAGCCCATGGCTGCATTGCAACAGTACGTTGCTCTTCGTTTGCCCACGCTTGGAATGTACCACCAACGTCCTGACCACCTAATGTTTCAGGAGCTACGTTATGCTCTAATTTCAAATCAGCAAGTTGTTGAATCGCTTCTACTGCTTCTGGCTCTGTGAACGTGAATTTTGACATATCTTCATTTAATGGGCTTCCACCATTGATATAGAAGAACGGCCATGCCTCATAGTAACCAGGAAGGATATATGTTGAGAATCCGTATACATCTGTTTTACCATCGTTATCACGGTCAAAAGTTAGCTTTTCAGCTGCTGCAAAGAATTCATCCCATGTCCATTCACCGTTTGCTGGAGGCTCAACTCCACGCTCTTCAAAAAGATCTAAGTTTAAAAGCATTGCGTGTACAGTTAGAGAGTTTGGAACTCCATATAATTTCCCGTCAAATGTGTAAGCATCTAGTGCATTTTCATAAAAGTCCTTAAGTTCATCTTCTGTAAATAACTCATCAACTGATTCAATTACACCTTGTTCAATATGGTCAATACTTACTGCACTACCACTAATATCAACTGGTGCAACATCTGGCCAAGATTGCCCTGCAATTGAAACACCTAATTTATCAGGAAGCTCTGCCCAAGGAACTTGAACTAAATCAACTTTAACCCCTTCATGTGCTGCTTCGAATTCTTTAATTTTACTTTCCATCCAGTGAAATTTATTATCTTTATCATCTGGCCAACGCGGTCCATCCCAAACTGTGATTGTACCCGTCCATTCCTTTTCACTATCTCCGCTGCCATCTTTTGTTGTGTTCTCTTTCTTGCTACATGCCGCTAACAATCCAATTACTAAAATACTTATAAGAAAAAGACTAAGCCATTTTTTCATTCTACTTTTCCCCCTTACGTATCTTTCATCATTGTTTTTTCCAGTATCAACAGAACACTATTTTTGTAGCTCTTGCCCTCGCCCCCCTTCAGTTCTATTATTTTTATGCTAGAGCAATTTTCCCCATAATAACCGGGGCGCTTGCTCCTGTTGCCGATGGAAGATTATTTGGTCGTTTGTTGATGCATTGGTAGCCTAGTAGTGCAAATACAATGGCTTCCTTAGCATCAGCTTGTATGCCTAGCTCATCTGTACTTCCTAATTTGATTGATGGAGGCAGATTAGCTTGCAATCTCTTTCGTAGTGTTTGATTGTACCAACCACCACCACTTATAAAAATCTCTTGGATTTTATAAGAATCTATAAATCTCTTACATTCTTCAGCGATTGTTCGTGCTGTTAGTTCTGTAATGGTTGCTACCTTATCGTCAGGTCCTAAATCTGCTTTTGCATTCCAAAGTTCTCTTGCATAATCAAATCCAAACAGCTCTCGACCTGTACTTTTTGGTGCCGGCAAGCGGTAGTATTCATGATCTAAAAGCTCCTCAAGCCATTGTTCGTCTACCTTACCAGCTGCAGCTATTTCCCCATTTTTATCATAGGTTTGTTTTCCGTTCGTTGCCCACTTTGTAAAGGCATCAATCAGCATGTTTCCTGGTCCTGTATCAAACGCAAGCACCCGTTCATGACTTTTAGCTGGGGGTAAAACGGTGATATTTGCGATTCCGCCAATATTTGCTAGGATTCTACCACTTGTATCCGCTCTAAATAATAGATCATCAGCATATGGAACGAGTGGCGCACCTTGGCCGCCAACCGCCATATCACGTGTCCGGAAATCCCCAACCGTCATAACACCTGTTCTTTCTGCAATCACAGCGATATCCCCAATTTGCAAGGTTGAAGTAATCGTATAGTCCTCTACCCGTTTACCTTCAGGCTGATGAAAAATTGTCTGACCATGTGAGCTAATCAGATCCACATCTTTCATCTCAAAACCTGCTTGAGCTACAACCTTTTTCGCAGCCTCTGCAAACAACTCACCTAGTAGCATATTGGTTAAAGATATCTCCTCAAGCCGAGCTTTACTCGGGTCACATAATGCCAAGATTCTTGCACGCATGGTTTCTGAATAAGAAAGTGTTGAAAAATGAAGAAGTTTCATTTGGATTTGTTGATGATCATCTTCAGAAATAGTAACTAAAGCTGCATCAATACCATCTAGAGATGTACCAGACATTAAACCCACAACTACCTTTTGACTCAACTCAACCGCTCCCTTACCAAAGGAATGGTAACCGGTAATTTTCCTTTTACCTGTTCACGTCCATAAATGGCTTTTGCCGCCATTTTCAAAGCAGGGTAAGGAAATTCATATGTGCAAAGATAGGCTTCTATCTCTGGTAAAAATGCCAAGTCATACGGACTTCTTGTCGCAATGACGATGACCGGCACCCCCGTATCCGCTAATGCCGTAACTAGTTTTGATTGTGGGTCTCCTTCTTGAACAGTCAAGGTTCCCACAATAATCGCTTCATATTGTTGAGCTAATTCGGCTACTTTTTTAATTTCTTCATCTGTTGCCGGGTTTGATAGTTCAACTAATTCCGCAGTATCATCAATCTCTTTGATTGTTTCACCAAGATACATCGAGGAATAACGTCTATCCTCGACCTGCATCGTATACTTATTTTCTGAGTACACCACTAGCACACGTTTATTCATTAATGGCAAGATACCATTGTTTTTAACAATCGTTATTCCTTGCTTATAAATGTCATGTGCAAGCTGTTGGTGCTCTTCTCCACCAACAAATTGCGGTACCTCATCTAAGCCGATTTCTTCCCAACTACAATACTTTTCCTTTAATCTCGTTACTCTGGCTACCGCTGCTTCAATCTGGGCTTCATCGATTTCTCCAGATTCTACCTCAGTAACGATTGCATCAATGGTTTCCTTTTGAAGATGATGAAGATGAGAGACCATAATGAGGTCAACACCTGCTTTTATCGCTTCCACCCCACCTTTTGCGGTGCCAATGGTATTGGCAATTGCATTCATTTCCATACAATCTGTTGTTACTACTCCATCAAATCCAAGCTTTTCTCGAAGAAGACCCGTGATGACTTTACGCGACAATGTCGCAGGGACGCCTGGGGTATCTTCAATTGCTGGAAAATAGACATGCGCCGACATAACCGTATCCGCACCAGCCGCTATGCTGTCAACAAAAGGTTTTAACTCTATTCGCTCCAAGCGTTCGATGTTGTGTGAAATCACAGGCAGGTCTAAGTGGGAATCGACATTTGTATCCCCATGACCTGGGAAATGTTTTAACGTTGTGATGACGCCAGCTTCCTGCATCCCCTTCATTGCCTTTCTTCCAAACTCGGAAACTCTTTCGGCTGACTCACCAAACGACCTTACGCCAATGACCGGGTTTTCAGGGTTATTGTTCACATCCATTACTGGCGCTAGATTCCAGTTGATCCCAAGTGCCTTAAGCTCTTTACCTGTCGCAACACCTACTTCATAAGCATTGTCTGGATTTCCTGTTGCCCCTAAAAGCATGGCTCCCGGAAATATTGTTGTACCTTCTCCTAATCTATGAACAACCCCATTTTCTTGATCAATACAGATTAAGAGCGGGTGCACATGCCCTGCATCCTTCGCCACTTGTTGAAGCTCCGTCGTTAATGAAAGAATTTCCTCTGGTGTGCCAATATTTCGTCCAAAGAGAATAATTCCACCAACATGATGTTCGCGAATCAACGCTTTAATTTCATCGGAGGCTGTTATTCCTTTAAAGCCAACAACCATTAGTTGGCCGACTTTTCTTCGCAGTTCTGTTTGATTCATAAAGCTCACCTCCACATCTATAATTCAAAGCCAGGTATACTTGACCCTTTTCGAACATTAGCGCCAACCGGAAACTTAAGAGTTTGCGCATACGTTGTACGGTTTAAGCATCCTCTCATTGTTCCAAGTGCTTTATAATAGTCGTAATACCTGAAATCAGTAGAATTCATAATAAACCAATATTGTGATAATGCCTCTAAATACGTGTCAAATTCGTCTGTTACATCTACATAAATATCCGGAACATACCCCTCCATGTCCTCCCAATTCTCACTATGAAGCATTCTTCGAAGTGAATGAGGAGGAAGCCCATCTAAATCAAAGCCGGGCAATGCTGCTTTTAGCCAAGCCGCCTGAACAAGTCGTGGACAAAGGGCATGATCAGGATGCATACTATTTTCCCAATGGGTAATAACCAGCGTTGGTTTTAGTCTTCTAAAAATCGTTGCAAGATAGGTTACTGTTTCTTCATCCTCCTTAAGTTCCGCATCCTTATAGGAAAGAGTAATGCTTTTTGCACCCAATATTTCAGCTGCTTTTTCTGCTTCGTTTATTTTTTGTATGCGGTACTCTTCTACGCTTAGATGGGGCGGTGTGCCTTTTTCTCCTGCGGTTAAGTGAAGAAAGGTAACCTCATGTCCTGCTTTTGCATATTTATGGGCGATGGCTCCTGCTTGAATTTCCCCGTCTCCACAGTGAGCCCCAATAATCATTAAGTGGATTTTTTCAGACACCTTATTACCCCCTCGGAAAATGTGCTGCAATCAAGTTATGTAACCTCGGCCTTAGCCTTAGAATCGGGTCCTTCCTTCCAAAATGAACACGATTTGTCAGTAGGATGACATGTAACTGGATATCTGGATCAAACCAGATGCTTGTTCCTGTAAACCCAGTGTGACCGTAGGCAGAACTGGAGAATAGGTCCCCACAGCTCGAGAATCCAGGGCTTTTCAAGATCCAGCCTAACCCTCTGTATTCATTGCTGTAAGGGGTGAAATTTTGTTTTGTGATGTTTATTGCCTGCTTTGAAAGAATTCGTTTTCCTTTAAAGACCCCATTATTTTCAATCATGGAAGCATAGTTTGCGAGATTAGATATGGTGGAAAACAAACCCGCATGACCACTTATGCCACCCATGCTTTCCGTGTTGTCATCATGAACAATCCCATGCTTATAATCCTGTAAAGTTTCACTGTATTCCGTTGCTGCAAATCTTTCTCTCTCAACGTTTGGAAGAAAGCTAGTTTCGCTCATCTCCAATTTTTCAAATAACACTCGATGTACAAAGCTCTGAAAATCTTCTTCTGTTACTTTTTCAATAATCTTATAGAGAAGGATGAAACCTAAGTCACTATAGATAACTTTCTCACCCGAATTCGAAACTAATTTTTCGTCGAATATTCGTTCAATAATCTGATTTGTATTTAAAGACTCTTTAAAATACTCCCGGTGTGCAGGTAAACCAGAACAGTGTGTGAGTAAATCTTTAAGTGTAATATTGAATTTTCCGTGCCGTGCAAACTCCGGCAGGAAAAATGAAACCTTGTCATCAAGGTGCAGTTTCCCTGCCTCTACAAGTAGTAAAATAGAGGGCAGGGTGGCAACCACCTTTGTCAAAGAAGCAAGATCAAAAATGGTATTAAGCTTCATCGGGTCTTTTTTCGGATATACAACTCGATTTCCAATCGCCTCTTGGAGAATCGTCTGCTTTTGAAATGAGATATGAATGACAGCACCTGGGATATGCTGTTGGTCAATTTCCTGCTGTAGAAAAGCTAACACCTTCTCTCTCACTTCATCACTTCCCTTCGTTCGCTAAGTCAATCGCCTTTCTTGTAAATCCATTGGCCCGATCAATTACTTCAGTAGCCTTTTCCAGTGAGACACCTGCTAATGCCATCACAATTGCCGGTTTTACTTTTTGATTTGTTTGATTGAGTAAGACTTCTGCTTCCTGATACGTAACTCCTGTCACATCCATGACAATTCTTCTCGCGCGCTCAATTAGCTTAAGATTGCTTGCATGAAGGTCAACCATTAGGTTTCCATATACTTTACCTAGCTTAATCATTGCAGTTGTTGACAACATATTTAAAATCATTTTTTGAGCGGTTGCCGACTTTAACCGCGTTGACCCTGATAGTATTTCAGGTCCCACAATTACCTCGATGCTATAATGAGCAAATTTACTGATTTCTGCATTCTCGTTGCAGGCTAAGGAAACCGTAATGGCTCCGAGATTTTGAGCATATGTTAAAGCACCAATCACATAAGGAGTACGGCCACTTGCCGCAATACCGACTAAAATATCATTCTTTGTAAATCCTCTTTTTTCTAAATCCTTCGCACCAGCATTAAGGTCATCTTCAGCACCTTCAACGGCTGTAAACATCGCTGATTCACCACCAGCCATGATGGCCTGAACCATTTCCGGAGGTGTACAGAAAGTAGGAGGACATTCAGCTGCATCTAAAACGCCAAGTCTGCCACTCGTTCCTGCACCTATATAAAAAAGCCTTCCATTTTGTTTTAATGTTACATAGATTGCCTCAATGGCTTTATCAATTTGAGGAAGAACCTTTCTAACAGCCTTTGAAACTGTTTCATCTTCCTCATTCATTAGCCCAATAATTTGGGATGTCGTAAGCTGATCGATATTTAAGGACCGTTGATTTCGTTGCTCCGTTGTTAATGATGTTATATTAACCTTCAATTTCGCCACGCCTTTCCAACCTAACTGGTTTCTTTTTCTTTCATTAGAAAGGACTAAATATGTTTACTATATTGTTGATATTGTTTCCAAACCTTGAAATCTATCTTTTTATAAAAGTCTAGTAATCCTGTCCAATCAATAATGATGTTGTCTATATGCCTTTCTCTTAGAAAAGAGATACCTGCCTCTACAATCGCTAGCCCATACCCATTTTTTCTCTCACTTTTATCAATCCCAAGTGGCCCGACACCGCCCACTTCATCTTTGAACATTGGTACCCAATATACATTCGGGCCGATAATTGGTGACTTGGAATCGTTAATTCGGCAGAAGCCAATAATCCTTTTGTCTTTTCGAAATACAACAAATTCCCTTCCCGTTCCACCATAATTAAAATATTGTTTTGCTTCATATTCCCATCTTCCAGGGAAACAACGATGTAGGAAGGAAAGAAGTTCATCCTTATCTTGTGCTAAGGACACCTCAATATCCTTAGGTTTATGAAACTCAAACTGTTCATTTGGTGTAAAGGTCCTGATTAAGTCGGATTCAATCCCGGAAGCTTGATAACCCCTATTTTCAAACCATTTTCTCGTATTCTCATCTTGTAGTGGAATTCCCGGAAAATAATGTGCAGGGTCTCGACCGAGAAAAATAGATTTACAGCCTTGTTTTTGTAAGGCTTTTTCAGCTCCCTCTAATAGAGCGCTTCCAATTCCGTTTTTACGAAACTTTGTGTCAACAAGTAACACTTGAATCCAGCCAACTTCTTGAGAAAGAAGTGTTTCCTTTTTATCTTGGATACATTTCGAGAGAACAAAACCAACGAGTTCATTCTGTTCAGTTACTGCAAGATACGAACCTGACAGAAGTATATGAAGATCATGAATACTATTTTGTTTAAAAAGCTCTTTCCTCATCGAAAAATTAGAACCAAGCTCACGATTCCAAAGATCAACGATTTGTGATTCCCATTGCACATCCAACTGTATATATTTCATTACGGTTCCCCCGTCAGTTGCATTACTGTTTTTTCCATTTGAGCATATTATAGCAAATATTTAAAATTTTTAAAATAAAAATTCAAGTTAAATATCAAACTATTGTACTATCGTTTCATTTACTTTTCTTACAAATCTCGTATCGGGTTTGCCTCCCGCATGATAAAGTGCTGCAGCTACCGCACCACCTACAGGTTCAGTAAGTGGTTTGACAAGTGTGATTGGGAGTTGAATGTGTTTCAAAAGGGCTTCAATAATAGGGACAAACAAATCACTTCGTGTAAATAAGCCACCTACAAGCACCACTGGAACTTCCCTTTCATTCGATGGAAAAAGCTGATTGTACAAATGATGGATTGAGCTTGCAATTTTAGCTCCTGATTCTCGGATTAGTTCTTTTGCCACTTCATCATCTTGGTCAGCGGCCACTGTAACATATTTGCTTAACGGCGCGATTACCTCTCGTGGGTGCTTAGCCCCATATACAATAGAAATTAAATCTGATGGATCAGTAATTTGAAAATGCTGGACAATCATTTCCGTTAATATCGTCTTAGGGCCTCGATTGTCGTAGGACTTAAAAATGGAATGTAATGCTTCCCTGCCAAGGTCATAGCTACTGCCTTCATCATCAATTAAATACCCCCAACCACCAACACGTTTTCGCTCACCTTTATCATTCACTCCGAAAGTGATTGATCCCGTTCCACAAATCTGGACAATTCCTGGCGCCCCGATCGTTCCGGAATATAGAGCATTCACCCCGTCATTTTCAATGATGACCCTTGCCTGTGATGGGGAGAGTTTTACTAGAATATCCTCCATAACCTTTTTTGCCTCAGGGCGGTCAACACCCGCTATCCCAGCAAAGATTGTATGAAGATTAGTAAATGCTTCATTGTGTTGATTTTCTAAGGACGAAAACAAGTTCTCGAGTTCTCTTTCTACGCTTTGAACATCAGCGCCATTTTGGTTGGATGCTCCAACCTGTGCCACTGCATAGATTTTTCCAAGTTCATCAGCAATGACCCCTTTTGTTTTCGTCCCGCCTCCATCAATTCCCAAAACATACATGATTCTTATCCCCCAATTTTAAATTGGTTGTTACTTTTATTATACGTGATGGAAATTAAATTTCAATATATTTTATATTTATTTAAAATATTATTTTAAAAACAAAAACTGCCACCCATTTTTGGGCAGCAGTTTCACACATTTTATTCTTGAGTTAGTATAGATGTTTTTTGTAAAGACATGTTTGGATAATACGAAGTTAGGATTCTATCAAACTCATATCCTAAAGTAGTTCCTAGATAGTATGCGCCATATTGACTCATACCAACACCATGCCCGTTTCCGCCTCCATAAAAAGTTGCACCCTTTTCTTCATCGATTTCAAAACCAAAGAAAGCTGAAGGTAAAATCGTATAATTATCTAGTGTACCTGTGTATTCAGAGCTTCCTGCAGTGGCACGATGCAACACAACAGTATCGCCTTGTGTAAACGCATTTGATGGTCTGATTGTGAAACGGATATTGTACTCTTTAATAATTTTGTACGTTCCTGTTGTACCTTCAATGACAAGCTCCATAATGTTTCCACCATCACCACGTTTTACAACGTACATATTGATAAACTCCCCAATTCCTTCAGCAGGAATCGGTTGGCTTACAAACTCTCCTGCTTCGTTTTGAGTTAACACAAACTTAGGGTCTGCGGCTTGTCTACTCACTATGTTAGCATTGATTGTATTCTCTAATTCTTCCTTGGATAGACTTACCTTCCATCTAAACCATGGAGAATTTCCATCATATCCTGTATGAGATAATGTTTTATAGAATGCAAGAACCTCTTCTTCACTTTGTGTATCAATTTCTAGCATTTTACTAGGATCATTTGGATCAAATGTATGACTTTGCGCGATTAAGTAAGGTAGAACCTTACTTGGGAATGTACCGTCTTCTTCAG
>NZ_JCAXEW010000032.1:0-36516 GCF_059759275.1 Ferdinandcohnia sp. GQ5 | reverse complement strand
AACTTTTTAATCAGCTGTTCATCAGCGACTTTTATAATATATCATCTTTAAAAGTCTATGTCAACACCTTTTAAAAAGTGTTTCATTTTTCGAGGTGCTGCAACAGCGACCTACTTAATATACCAAGTTTAAGGTTTACCGTCAACCTATTTTTTTCTAGAATATTTTACTATATCATCCTAGTTATTACACATCTCGACAAATACTAATCATAAAAGATAGGACAAAATAAAAAAAGATACCAGACTTTTAAATCTGGTATCCCTTCATTTATTTTAAACTAAGAAGATAAAATATAAGATAAAGACAATGAATAAACCGTACATAATAGGGTGGATTTCTTTTGTTCTTCCTTTAACTATCATAGTGATAGGGTAAAAGATAAATCCAATTGCAATACCAGTTGCAATACTTGAAGTTAAAGGCATTGTCAGGATTGTTAAGAATGCCGGAACAGCAATCTCGAACTTTTTCCATTCAATATCGCCTAATGTTGCAACCATTAAGACTCCAACAATAATTAAAGCTGGTGATGTAACAGCTGGTGTTACAATACCTAATAATGGAGAGAAGAATAATGCTAGTAAGAAAAATAATGCTGTCACAACTGAAGCAAATCCTGATCTTGCACCAGCAGCAACACCTGCTGTTGATTCAACGTAAGAAGTTGTTGAAGAAGTTCCTAAGATTGCTCCAATTACTGTACCAGTAGAATCTGATACTAACGCTCTTCCTGCACGAGGAAGTTTATTATTTTTCATGATACCCGCTTGATTCGCTACCCCTACTAATGTTCCAGCTGTATCAAAGAAGTCAACGAACATTAATGTAAGAATAACAATCAGCATGTCCATTGTAAAAATATCTCCGAAGTTAGCAAATGCTGCTCCGAATGTAGGAGCTAGACTTGGTACAGAGCTAACAACTTTATCTGGTACCTCAATTAAATTAACAATCATTCCAACAATAGCTGTGATTACCATACCGATAAATACAGCTCCGTTTACTTTACGAACCATTAATATTACTGTAATAACAAGACCAAAAATAGTTAATAAAGTGTTTCCGTTTGATAGATCACCCAACGCTACTAGAGTAGCTGGATCTGCAATTACAATCCCTGCGTTTTTAAATCCTATAAATGTTATAAATAATCCAATCCCCGCTCCAACTGCGAGCTTTAGGTTTTGTGGGATAGCATCGATAATCTTTTCACGGATGCGTGTTAACGTTAGGAGAACCAAAAAGATTCCTGATACTAATACACCCGTTAAAGCAGTTTGCCATGAAATTCCCATTCCTAATACAACTGAATAAGCGAAGAATGCGTTTAGTCCCATACCAGGAGCTAAAGCAACAGGGTATTTTGCAACAACCCCCATAATAAGTGTACCAATCGCAGCTGCAAGTGCTGTTGCAACAAATACTGCGTTAGCATCCATTCTTAACTCTGACGGTAAATCGGGTACATCACTTAATGATAAAATTGATGGGTTAACGAATAAGATATAAGCCATGGATAAAAACGTTGTTAGTCCACCAATGATTTCTCGTTTGTAAGTAGTTCCAAGCTCATCGAATTGAAAATACTTTTTCATAAATAGATTCCCTCTCCCTTTGATCCATATCGTCGTACTTAAGAGCTTCGATTTGATAATAAGCGCATAAAAGCGCCTCAGATTAATATCTGAAGCGCTTGACATCAAGGATAACGATAGAAAAGGAGAATCATAGTTAATTGACACTCTTCATTATCAGTTATACCTCGTAGTCAAGCTAATTTACGGTAGCCTGGTAGAAACTTTTGGGCCATATCCCCAAGATTATACGACGTATTTCAACAAAATCTGATTTCGATTTTATTATATGACAATATACCTAGAGAGTCAACCTAAAAACGAACATTAATTTAAATTTATTTTATATCGTTCGTGTATTATTCCCACTCAATTGTTGCTGGTGGCTTGCTTGTAATATCATACACAACTCTGTTTACATGATTTACTTCATTTACGATTCTTGTCGAAATGACTTCGAGAACGTCCCATGGGATACGAGCCCAGTCTGATGTCATTCCATCAATTGAAGTCACTGCACGAATACCAATTGTGTAATCATAAGTTCTTGCATCACCCATTACACCAACACTTCGGATATCAGGAAGGACAGTAAAGTATTGCCAAATTTCACGCTCTAACCCTGCTTTTCGGATCTCTTCACGTAAGATGTAATCTGATTCACGAACAATCTCCAGTTTTTCATCTGATATTTCGCCTAAAACACGAATACCTAATCCAGGTCCTGGGAATGGTTGGCGCCATACGATTTCATCTGGAATACCAAGTTCCGTTCCAAGTGCACGTACTTCATCTTTAAATAAAGTATTAAGTGGTTCGATTAATTTGAACTGCATGTCTTCTGGTAATCCACCAACATTATGATGTGATTTGATTGTTTGTGCAGTAGCAGTTCCACTTTCAATAATGTCTGTGTAAAGAGTACCTTGTGCTAGGAAGTCGATCCCTTCTAGCTTTGCAGCTTCATCATCAAATACATAGATAAACTCATTACCAATGATTTTACGTTTTTGCTCTGGGTCGCTTACACCTTTTAGTTTATTTAAGAAGCGATCCTTTGCATCGATTTTAATGACATTCATATGGAAGCCTTCACTAAAAGTCTTCATTACACTTTCGGCCTCTCCCTTACGAAGCAAGCCATGATCAACAAACATACATGTTAATTGGTCGCCTATTGCTTTATGAATTAAAACAGCGACAACTGAAGAATCTACACCACCACTAAGTGCGCAAAGAACTTTCTTATCGCCCACTGTTTGACGGATTTTCTCCATTTCAATTTCAATGAAGTTTTCCATTGACCAGCTTTCTGAACATCCACAAGTTCCGAAAACAAAGTTTTTAAGAAGATCATTTCCGTACACTGAATGGCGTACCTCTGGATGGAACTGAACACCATATAATTTACGTGCTTCATCACTCATCGCTGAAATTGGGCAAGATGGGCTAACTGCATCAACTGTAAAGCCTTCTGGCGTTTCAACTACTAAATCCCCATGGCTCATCCATACTACTTGATCATTTGGGAGATTTGTAAAAAGCGCTGATTCATTTTGAACAGTAATTGTTGCTTTTCCGTACTCGCGATTATGTGCTTTTTCTACACGGCCGCCGAAGTGTTGTGTCATAAGTTGCATTCCGTAGCAGATTCCTAACACAGGAATACCTAAATCAAAAATTTTCTCATCGCATCTGAATGAGTTTTCATCATACACACTATTCGGTCCACCAGATAAGATAATTCCCTTTGGTTGCATTGCTTTAATTTCTTCAACTGTCAAAGTGTGAGGATGGAGTTCACTATAAACACCAAATTCACGGATTCTGCGAGTAATTAATTGATTGTATTGACTACCGAAATCTAAAACAACGATCAT
The DNA here is from genome assembly GCF_059759275.1 of Ferdinandcohnia sp. GQ5. Classification (NCBI taxonomy): domain Bacteria; kingdom Bacillati; phylum Bacillota; class Bacilli; order Caryophanales; family Bacillaceae; genus Ferdinandcohnia; species Ferdinandcohnia sp. GQ5. The sequence continues at coordinate 33,059 of NZ_JCAXEW010000032.1, read as the reverse complement.
TTCTTGAACGTTATCCACAAAATCACCTCATTATATTTTGTAATATACCCACCAGATATTATGCATATCAAATTCGCCTTGGCGAATTTGCGCCAAGATTTTTTAGGCCCACACGGAGTGGGTCACAAAGACGTTGCCACAGGAAGTGGCGCCTTTAGTCTTTGATCCTAAGTTCGAAAACTTACCTTTGAAAATCGTATGTCTCCGCCGGAGGCTTTTTTTACCTTTATTTAGTATGGTACTGAGTAAAGGTAAAAAAAAAGAATTCCACCTAATAAAAAGGCAGAATTCTAGGTCACGTACCCTATAGAATAGCTGCCTTCATAGTCAGACCATTTACGGTGGCCCGGTAGAAACTTTCGATCCATATTATCGAGGATATACGAAGGATACTTCTATTAAAAATTGTGGTTTAATTCTACCAACCAGGTACTTATTGGTCAAGATGATATCTTTTTAATTAAATTTTCCCATAATTCAACTGATTTTACCCACTCAACAGCAGCATTGTCTTTGCGGTATAGGGCACGTTCATAGTTTAATGTTAATTGTTCCATTTCATGTCCTTTATAAAACTTATCAACTTGAACAGAGTATTCCCTTAATGTTTGCCCTTCTCTTCTCGGGAAGCCTACTCGTGACAATTGTTTTAGCAAGGCATTATAGGCTTTAAAATATGTCTCTTCATCTTTCGCATTTTTGTATAACCAGATATAAAGATATGGAATCCATTTTTTTCGAGTACGAAATACAAGATACCCCATCAAGGAGATGCTTAATAGGAACATCAGAACATATTTCCATGAGAAAGTGTCTACTATCGTTTCAAAGATGCTCGTTTCATTCTCTTCTGACGTTGGTGTAGCAATAGTTTCTTCAACCTCTTCTTCTTCAGGGACTACCTCTGGTGCAGTTTGTGGCGTTTGGCTGTTTGCATTACCTGTCATTGATAAATCATAAGAAAATAAATTTGAGTTACTAAATCCTTTTGTTGGCTCAAATGGAACCCATCCAAATTCCGGAAAATATACCTCAACCCAGGAGTGTGCATTATTGTTTGTGATTTCATATGAATTTAATTCCACTCGCTGCCCTTCTGTATAGCCTTTTACCCATCTTGCCGGTATGTCCACTGCACGTAATAGGACAACCATTGAAGTTGAAAAGTTATCACAATAGCCTATTTTTGTATCAAACAAGAACTGATCGACATAGTCCTCATCCACTGTTGGAATGGCCACATTTTGCGTATCATATGCAAAGCCATTGACTTGAAAATAGCCCTCGACTGCCTTTACTTTATCGTATCGATTCGTCTGTGAGCTCGTGATTTCTACTGCAAGTTCTTTTACACGTTCAGGGAGGTCAACAGGTAATTGAGTATATCTTTCTTTAAAATTGTTATCCTGCTCAAGGCCACCTGACTGTACGACCTCTTTTAAATGGTTAATATAGTATTTCGGATACTGATAATTTAGCTTATACTTATCCAATTTGACTTCATCTTCGCCTCTTAAAGTCGAAATTTTTTCGGATAGTGGGTTAACGCTAAAATAGATATCCGGGTCTGTCTCAACTGAAGTTAACCCTAATGGATACACGATATGGGAATACTTTAGATCCATTTGAATCTCCGTTTCGAATTCCTCAACCTCTGTTTTTGGCTCATACCAATTCAACACGGTATTTTCAACATTAAAGGTTTCCCTATCAGCTGAACCAGATAATTTCCAACCCTTCCCTGTGTAGGTATCCTTAGATTCAACTCGCCAATAATGGCGTTTTTCTGTCTCTGCAGTGAACACAACTGTATCATCCGCGATAAATGGCCCACCTAGACTTTGATCATTGGTTCCATATCCGATTTTCTTTATCCCATTGATGGAGCCGTTCGTATTTTCTTGCCCATATCCCTTTAAAAATGGAACCGGGTCTGGCCATTGAGGAGATGCTTTCGGTGAAACATAACCAATAAATGTTGAAAATAAAATAAATAGGACTAATGGTATTGCCCATTTTTTCCCGATGTTTACATGATTAGAAAGCTCTTTATCCTTTAAACGCTCAAATTGTAAAATCCCAAGCATAAAAAATCCAATAAAGACCGTTCGAATAATAGCTGCTTTTGCATCATATGGGCTAAATGTATCAATCACCGTGATATAAACGATAGTTAATACGAAAAACAGCAGTATTCTTTTTTGATGAGTAAACCAATAATGTAGCAAATAACTCATTAACCAAAGTAAAATGAAAAAGAGAATCGTCCGAAAGATCGGCGTCATCCCTAACCAATTCGCTTGGAACATAAGCCCAATGTTCTTCATAAAATCACTAATAAATATACCTAACCATGTTGAATCTAAAAAATCATATTTAAAATACAAAGAATGAATCATATAGAAAATAAGGAATATTTTAATCAATGCACTAAACACAAAAGGCACCCGCAGAAATAATAATAGAAAGCTGACACCAATGAAAATGACAAACCCTGCAGTTTCCTTTGTATCTGTCACCGTTTCAAGTGGCCTCAACCATTCCCAAAGTAAGAGAAAACCAAATATATTTAACAATAGGTTTCGAACATCTCGTTTTGCTGGAATTTTAGGCTTCATGATTTCCTCCCTCCTGAATCAAATGCGCCTTGGCGTATTTGCGCCCAGATTTTTTGGCCCACACAAGGTGGGTCACAAAGACGTTGCCACAGGACGAGGCGTACTTAGTCTTTGATCTTATGATCGTGAAATTTCCTTTGAAAATCTGTGGCATTCACCGGAGGCTTAACTATATTCAGCCAAGATTTGAATCTCTACAAAATTGAAAATTTCATTTCATTTATCCCCACCTATTGAAGTTTCGAATTTTGCTGAATAGAGTTAAATACTTCGGTAAAATGTCCTTCATAGACGACTTTTGTAAATACATGATGCTTTCTGATTGCTTCGAGGACACCAAATTCAGCCTGCGTCAGCTGTATTCCTCTTTCTTTGACCACAAAAAGCTGTAAGTCAGCGTTTCGCATCGAAAACCTGCCTACTAAATGAATCGTATCCTGACTTAATTCACTTGTGACCACCATGAAAGTTACAGGCTGGTAATTTTTTTTGATTTCTGATTCCACAATTTGCGAAAATGATAGCGGACTATTGTCTTTTACTTTCGCAAGGTGGTGATAAATTGCTTGTTGCTGGGATTCTCCACTTTTTAACGGGAAGATAGCTTGGTCTTCCCCAATCGAGATAAATGAAACCTGTGCCCCTTTTCTTAATATCGCTTTCGTTAGTGAGGCTGTAAAGGATACAATCTGTTCAAAATGGGCTGATTCTGATCGATCCATGAATAAAACAACATCATGACTTTGCTGCTGCTCAAATTCTTTCGTCATAATTCCATTTCGTCTAGCCGAAGCCTTCCAATCAATCCATGAGAATCGGTCACCAGGGATATATTCCCGCACACCGATTGCAATTGCTGTATCCCGCTGTAATCTTACGTTTGAGGAAGTCATACCCTGTTCAAAGCGACTTTCCTGTTGTCGGTAAAGCATATCTACGTACTGTGGATATACTAAAAACTGGTCACGTACCGGCATATTGGCTTCTTTTTCAATAAGTCCGAATAAATCTCCTGTCTTAATTCGGATTCCCTCTAAGAGATGCTCCCCCCGCGGGACTGAGCTAAACTTGTATTTGTAAGTTAACTCCCGCTTAAACCAAGGGAACAGGATCACCTTTGATTGTTTCGATTCTTCATATTTTTTCAATTGAGGTGGAAGAAGCTCCTCAATAATTAGATACATAAGTGGGAAAGGAATTTTTCTCCGAATCAAGATTGTTGCTTCAAATTCCTCTCCTGCTACATACTCACCCTTTCTGATGTGACGTTCCAGTTTAAAATCTTTAATAGGATAGATTGATAGAACAAAAGAATACAATCCAAATGGGATAAAACTATAAAATAGAAACCAGCTTACGAACCCACCTTGAAACATCGCATATACAAATGTAGCTACAATCAGAAGAAAAATATTGACGAGTTTCCCCATTTCTTTAAGTTTTCGAAATAGTCTCCTCATTAACGATTCAACGACCTTTGTACTGGAATTGGTGTTCTTTCAATGATTTTCGATACTACTTTTTCAGTTGTCATTCCTTCAAATCTTGCTTCTGATTTTAATATGATTCGATGTGGAAGAACATATAACGCAAGATATTGAATATCATCCGGTATCACAAAATCCCTACCGTGTATCAAAGCATAGGCCTGAGATGCCCGCATTAATGCAATCGACCCACGCGGACTAGCTCCTAAATAAACGGAACTATGCTCTCTCGTTCGACTTACTAAATCTACAATATATTCTTTAATTGTTTGGTCAACATAAACTTCTTTTGCTTCATTTTGAAGAGAAATTAGTTCTTCAAGTGTAATTACCGCTTCGAGTTTTTCAATTGGCTTGGACTTTTCCGCTCGATTCAATACCTCAATTTCCTCATTAACAGATGGATACCCCATTTTCATTTTTAATAGAAAACGATCGAGCTGTGCTTCTGGCAGTGGGTATGTTCCTTCATATTCAATTGGGTTTTGGGTTGCCATAACAAAGAAAGGCTTAGGTAACATACGGGTTACTCCGTCAACAGTAATACTGCTTTCTTCCATTCCCTCAAGTAGGGCCGATTGTGTCTTCGGAGAAGTTCTGTTGATTTCGTCCGCAAGTACAATATGGCCAATAATTGGACCAGGTCTGAACTCAAATTGAAGTTCTTTCGGATTATAGATGGACGTTCCAGTTACATCAGACGGCAATAGGTCGGGCGTAAACTGAATCCGCTTGAATTCCGCACTTACTGATTTTGCGAGTGAACGTACCATCATCGTCTTCCCGACACCTGGTACATCCTCTAATAAGACATGTCCCTCTGACAATAATGCAACCAAACTCAGTGTGGCTACATCTCTTTTTCCGATCATTACTTTTTCAATGTTTTCAATTACTTTTCCTAAAACAGGATGTAATATATCAAGCTGCGCCATTTTCCGTCCCCCTATTTACCTAGCATCTTCTTACAATATATGTAACCATTATACTATCGACCATATTATGATTTCTATGGGGAACCAACAATTCCCTTTATAATTAGAGGTTACTAAAAAAAAAAATGACTCAGATTCATAAAATAATCTGAGTCATAGTAAGTTAGTTATCTATTAGACTAAACTTGATAAAACATGAACCCGAAGGATAATCCCTAATAGTCGAGAATCCTCGTCTACTACAGCTAGAGGGAACTTTGTCTCCAATGCCTTCGGAATAATATCTTGGATATATTCATCCTTCGATACTTTAAAGATATCATCTCGAAGCACATCGGTCAGTGTCTTCTTTTCCTTTATGCCTTCAATGCAATCGTCAATCGTCACTATTCCTTGTAGTTGTCGATGCTTGTTTACAACGAATACACTAGATATACCATTCTTCTGCATTTCTTTTACAGCAACCTGTAACCCATCTTTTAAAGAAACCATTGCACTTGACTTAATCATGACATGCTCAGCTTGTAATACTTTTGAGCGATCAATATCCTTTATAAATTCAGTGATATAGTCATTCGCGGGTGTCTCAATGATTTCCTCTGGTGTACCAATTTGCTCAACGACACCATCCTTCATAACAGCTACTCGATCTCCAAGTTTAAAAGCTTCATTGATATCATGTGTAATAAAGATGATTGTCTTTTGAAGCTTGTCCTGAAGTTCTAAAAGTTCGAGTTGCATTTCTCTACGGATGAGTGGATCAAGAGCACTGAAAGGCTCATCCATTAATAGAATATCCGGATCATTCGCTAACGCACGCGCCAATCCAACACGCTGCTGCATCCCACCAGAGAGTTCACCTGGATATTTATCTTCATATCCTTTTAACCCTACACTTTCAATATTCTTCAAGGCAATGTCTCTACGTTCTTCTTTTGAGATATTTTTAATTTCAAGGCCATATTCAACATTTGCTAAGACTGTTCGGTGGCTGAATAAGCCGAAGTGCTGGAATACCATTGCAATTTTTTCCTGCCTGAATTTTTTCAATTGGGATGAATTGTAGCGAACAACATCTTCGCCATCTACATAGATAGACCCAGAGGTTGGTTTATTTAAAAGGTTAAAGCAGCGAATTAAGGTAGACTTACCACTACCGGACAGCCCCATAATGACAAAAATTTCACCTTTTTCGATCTCCATTGATGCGTTATAAACACCAACGGTATGATTTGTTTTTTCTAATATTTCTTTTTTACTCATTCCTTTTTCCACCATCGGAATGATAGATTTTGGTTTCGATCCAAATATTTTTGAGACGTTTTCTATTTTAATTTTTGTTTCCATAGTTAAGACCCCCTGTGTTTCTGGAAGGAATTCGCTACTCCTGATGTTACGCGGTCAATAATGATAGCTAGAAACACAATACTAATTCCTGCTTCAAATCCGAGTGCCATATCAATACGGTTAATCGCAATTAGAACCTGTTCACCTAATCCCTTTGCACCTACCATTGACGCAATAACAACCATTGCAAGTGCCATCATCGTTGTTTGGTTTACCCCTGCCATAATCGTCGGAAGTGCCTGTGGTAATTGGACCTTTGTGAGCATTTGCCATCTCGAAGAACCAAATGATTGAGCAGATTCAATGACGTCTTCATCAACATTCCGTATGGCGAGCTCAGTTAATCGAATAACTGGTGGCAATGCATAAATTAACGTAGCAAATACAGCCGAAACATTTCCTAGACTGAAGAAGAAAATGGCCGGAATCAAATAAACAAAACTTGGCATGGTTTGCATGGCATCAAGGATTGGTCTCATGATGATGGAGAACTTTTTACTAAACGCCATCCATACCCCAACTGGAATCCCGATGATCAACGAAATGACTACGGAGGTTAAGACGATGGCAATCGTAATCATCAATACATCCCAAAGTCCAAATGTTCCTATTAAGAAGATAAAGAATGCATATAAAACACCGGAAAGAGCAGATTTAAAGCGCCATCCTAAAAGGAAAATAATGATTAAGAAGAGCCACCACGGAATGAAGCTAAGAAAACTATCAATTCCATTGATTGTTTGAGAGGAGATAAGATGTATGAAATCAAAAAAACCTTCGAATGTTGTATCTATCCACTTTATAAATTTTTCAACGTATTTACCTAGAAAATCCCATCGTATATCTGGAAAACTACCCATAAACAGGTTACTTGATGTAACCATTCACCTCACTTTTTTTCGACAAAAATCTTTGAAAAATGTAGTAGTTGGCAGCACCAACTACTACAAATATATTATTCTAATGAACTTTTTACTTTTTCTGCAATATCTTCCGGAACCCAAGGAGTCCAGATGTCTTCGTGCTGCTTCATCCACCAATCAGCAGCCTCTTCGGCGGAAGCATCATTCTCATTCATATAGTTAAGTGCTTCTTCAGTTAAGTCGTTACTCGTTTCATAATTTTTTAGGAACTCCACAACCTCTGGTGCTTGTTCAGGCATGTCCTTATGAACTGCTACAACAACATCGTTCGGTGGGAATGCAGTACCAAAATCTTTGTTCCATTGTTCTTCGTTATATTCTGGTTCTTCTAAAAGAGTTAGATCATATTTTGCTGTTACCCATGTTGGAGACCAATAGTATCCAACCCAACCTTCACCTTTCTCATAAGCATCAACAAGCGTTGCAACTGCACTTGAATCTGAACCAGGACTAATATAACTAAATGTTTCATCTAATCCATAGGTTTCGTATTTTGCTGTCATTGTTTCGTTAACTGCCCAACCAGTAGGAGCCCCTACAATTCGTCCTTTGCTTGAATCCTCAGGGTCTGGGAAAACCTCAGGGTATTTTTTCAAATCTTCAACCGTTTTTAAATCTGGAGCTAACGGCTCAATTCCTCTTTCTTCGTCACCTTCAATGACATAAGTCGGAACATACAGCCCTTGGCTATTATCATTAAAGTTTGTAGATACTTCTTCAATATCTCCAGCATCTGTCATTTCTTTATAAAGCTCTTTGACATTATCCGTCCATACTTCCATATAGACATTAATGTCACCTTGACGTAGACCTTCTAATGTTGCAGGTGTTGAACCCACAGTCACCTCTGTGTCATAACCGTATCCTTCTTCAAGGATTCTTTGCGCTATGCTGTTATGGAAGCGAATACTATCCCAACCAGCATCAGCTAACACAATTTTGTCTAATTTTTCTGGTTCTCCATCTCCTGAAGAGCCTTCACTACTACAACCTACTAAGGCTAGTAATAAAACGGTTAGTAATGTAAATAACTTTCGTTTCATAAATAATTTTCTCCCCTTTTTTAATTTGTAAGTAAACCTATAAACTTACTGAGTTTATATCAAGAATAACCCCAAAATGAATACATATTCATTTTCAAGCGATAACAAATTCCTCCTTATGTTTATAAAAAACTTCCCTATTGAATTTTATGGTTGATTAGAATAATAGATAGGTATAATTCATTATTCAGCCAGGCGAAAAATGCAGAGGATTTGTAAAGGCTACATTTTTCAGGACGTTTGAGGATATATCTTTTGAACTATTGTTCTTAGAGGGAATATGCACTATTTGTTTAACAGCGATAACTTTTTAGGGCTACATTAAAAGTATAGAGGAATAATAAATTTCGGACAAACCTGATAATCTAGCATATCTCATGATAAACTAGCATATTTCGTTCTTTCGAAAAATTTGAGGGGGAATAGTGGTTTATCCTTCCAAGATACTCCCAAATCCTCTAATATCCTCCGGATGTGCTGAAATTTTCAGTTTTTTTATCAAAATATACTATATGTAGTATCCTTATAGTGCCTTCGTACCGTATTTGGGAAGTATAACTCGATACGACCTAACTTCTCTCTTCACATGACGATAAGACAAAGAAAACCAGGTCTCGTTCTTCGAGAGCCTGGTTGTAGTCTTTCCTACTATTCAATTTACCTTTTTTTCTTCTGCAAGTACTTTTCATTGATTACGAGCACTTTTCCATCTTCAACAGGTCTGTATTTTCGAAACCTAAATTTATTTTTTTCAAATATGATATTCCCGACAACATAAATCGGCAGGATGATAAACAAGTTAATAAGCATTTGTAGCAGCAAGTTTATTTCATTCTCAAATATATAAATTGTAAATACGATATGAAAAGCAAACGACACCATTAACACAATAAGCACATTACATATATGGAACGCAATCACGCTCGTTTTTTCGCGAAACATTCGCTCTAGTTCAGCTTTGAAAAAAAGCGAAATAAACACTGAGATCCCTATCGCAATAAGGGTCACTACATATGTAAAAACTAATTGCATTTCACCTAATCCCTCGCCCTCATATCACTATAATTTCTTAAAACAAAAGAGTGATTATATATCCACATTGTAACACATCCTATATGAAAGAGGTCCTTAACAAAATGATAAAACGGAGGAAATAAAGCATGGAAAATGAAAAAGCAGATCGTTTGCGGTCGCAACTCGAGGAAGCCCTTCAACCGATTATCGACCGATTAGATCGTTTGGAAATGATGTTGCAAGAAGTGTTAAAAAATAAAGGATAAAGGGAATTGCGTTTTACCCGAATTATTGATTTTTTTTTTAGATTCAGCTTCATCCGAACAGATAAACGAAAATAATTCCCTTAACAAAAAAAGCCTATAGTGAAGAAATAAATGCTTCTACTATAGACTCACTAAAATTTTTTTAAAAAAAGTATTGCTATCTATATTCTATTTATTTTACACTTATAAACGCAGTTTTGGGTTGTCTTATATTCCTATTTTCAACTTACCAGGTTAGATCGCAGGATTAGACGCCCGAAACTTCAACTTCACTTTCTTCCTCTTCATTGGCTTGTGCTTTTACATAGTCGATTGACAAAATCGTTTCATCATCTTCATGTTTGATTGTACAGTTACTGTACTCTTTTCTAATATCTGCTACGCGAACAGAGTGTCCGATTTCAAATTCAGTAATGTCAATTTCAATAAAATCAGGGAGATCATTCACCTTAGCAGTTATATCTAATTCATGAACAAATTGTTTAGCAACTCCACCGACTTTCTCGCCATTAGAAATTCCTTTTAGGATTACACTTACTCTTGTATCAATTTCTGTATTCTGATCTACTTGAAGCAAATCTACGTGAATAATTTCCTTAGTCACAGGGTTATTTTGGTAATCTCTTAAAATAACGTTTTTTGAATTACCATCAACATTTAAAGAGAAAATACCATTTCTACCAACTTCCTTGATTACATTCCTTAAATCAGAGTTATTAATCAAGATTGACTCTGTATGTATGGACCTACCATATACAACTGCAGGGATTTTCCCTTCACTCCTCAATTTTTTCAAGATTGTTTTTTTAGTTTCTTTCCTTTTTTCTGCTACTAGCATACTCATTTTCATTTCCACCTTTCTGTTAAGCTTTAAATCTTAGACATTAGTTTTTATAGAAAAAACAGTCTAAGAAATATTAGAATTACTTATACTTCTAGTATACCTAATCCCATATTTTATTTCATGTTTTTGGCTTACTTAGTTAAAAAATATAAATTACTTACTTAGTCCAACTATTAGAACCGGAATCGGAATACTTTATTAATTACCGGATAGAGAAATTTAACCCCTTTTTTTGTTAGCATATCTCCTAAGATATGTGAAAGATAAGCAATCGTTGAAATTAGAGCCAAACCGTCTACCTTCGTGTTAACTTCCAATAGATGCGACATATACCACCAATAAATCAATGCCCATATCGTATGTGTTGGCCCTCTATGAGCGAACCACCCCGCACCCCCTATATATAAGGCAAACATAATCAACCACCACAATTCGTTCGTAGCTGCATAGTACAATAAGATCAAACTTAAAATGCTCATTAGAATATTTTTCAATGTTTCTTGACCTTTAAAGGAAAGTCCTAAAATTACCGCTCCCCATCCAAAAAGTAAAAGACTGTTTTGTTGACTAAACCATTTATCATTTATGAAGGACAAGTAATTGACGTCTAAGAAATATGTAACTAAAGCCAGGACCATTAATATTCCACCGACAAATACGCCACTCTTCTTAATTAGTTTAGCCGTCTTAGTTACACGTTTATTTAATAGATTATTTCCATCTAGATCAGGAGCAAGGGAAGCTACACCTGATGCAACTAAAATGACAGGCATCATTTCAAGCGGTTGGTTTACTGACGCCACCGCTCCTATTCCTAACCCTATTGCTAAATGTGTTCGGCCTTTCATGTTGTCACCTCTATGTTGTTATTTATCTTAATTTGTCAATGACATGCTCATAATTTGTAGATATTTCCCGGGAATTTGTAGAATTTTGAAATATAGTGCTAATTACTAGGGGTGCTTTTTCCAATTTATCTTCTCTTCTAATCTCATATATCGCCTGGCGATATGAATCAAAGAATAGCGGACAGCCCCCTTGCCTATTGAATACTATTAATGATTTACTGGAATCTTTTTTACAACTGAACGTATCGCTTAATAAATGATTTCACATCATACATGAAGGACCAAATCGTTGGATATATCGCCAAGCGATACAAAAAAAAAGAGTCCTTCAACCCTTTCTAGATTACGCTATTCAAGAGGACTCATTTTCGAAATATCGAGAAGATTCCTCCCCATTTTTCTTTTGGTTTATGTATTGCTTCTTCCAAGCGTTTATTAAATTCACTTTGTGAATTCCATTCTCTTTTCTGTTCGTCCCGCATACTCTGTATTTCTTTTTGTAAAAGGTCAGATTTTTGTTTTTCTTGTTCCAGCAATGTTTCATAATGGTTCTTTTGTTGTTCAGTTAATTTTTCAATTTTAGCATTCGTTTTTTGCGCTGAATTTCCAATCGTAGAACTTATAATATGATGATCTTGCTGAAGTCGAGATACCTTTGTTTTAAGCTCTACCATTTCATTAGTCAGTTGAACATTCATTTCTCGAGTGGCCGCAAGTTCATTTGCTAAAAACATTAACACCTCTTTTAATTGATTAGGATCTTGAGGTAGATTTTCATATGTATTGGTTAGCGCAATATTTGTTTCATTGGATTCTACTAATCTCGCTTTTTGTTGTTCCACAAGGTCTTTAGCTGTATCGTCTAGAGACTTGTCCGTATCGCGTAGCGCTATAAGCACTTCGATGTCAGATTGAACAAATATACGCCGATCGCCATCTTTTAAAAACTCATATCCATTCTGTTCTAAGATTTGACCATACTTTCGGACAGTAGGTGTTGCTATCCCCACCTTTTCCGCCACTTCCTTGGAAGAGTAAGCTTGTTCATTAGGTTGTATATCGCGTCTCATATCGCACCTCCTTTCTATTAATATGAAGGTTTTCAAGTATATTTGCAAGTGTTATATCGCCCAGCGATACGAAAGAAAAAAGAACTATTCATAGAGAATTCTTAGAATCCTTCAATCTTTTAAAAGTAATTTATCTAACTCACGTACTTGATCATATGCTTTTGATAGATATTCAGGTACCAGTGATCTCCCATAATCCCAGGCATTCTCTTCGATTTCTGCTAAAAGCTGTTCCTTCTCTTTTTCCTCTCCATAAATAAGAGTCTTTAAAACTCGTGTATTTTTTCTAAATTCTAAGTAATAACCAAGCTGACGATATAGAATAAGCTTTACGAAATTAACATCTGTTTCTTTTACTTTAAAATTAATTTTAGATTTATATCCGTTAATTTGTAAGTAATTAAACTTTATCGTATTTGTTGTTACATTATAACTCATCGGAACTTTGAGATTATCGCTAGATTCAACATTTATTTTTAGATTGAGTTCTAATAACGTATCTATAATTATTTTCTCGATATGCCACATATATAGCATTTTTCTTCACCATTCCTAATAAATCAATCTATTGTAAGCCTCTGCATATCCAAAGCAAATATAAAATTAGCACACTGATGGCATTTTTACATTATTATAATTTACATAATGTAACAAGAGTCATTTATCATGGGCACGATTTACTGACACTCTTCAATTATGCTAAATCTCCTAGTTTTGGAAATATTATAAGGGAGGTACTTTTAGAGGAGGATATATATGTTTGATGAAGCTCTTGTTGTCTTTGTAAGAGTTATTATTTCTTTTTTTACTCTCTTAATTTTCACTCGAATTCTCGGGAAACAAGAAGTAGGACAATTGACTTTTTTTGATTATGTAAACGGTATTACAATCGGTTCCATTGCAGCCTCATTAGCCACTGACTTATCTTCAAAGGCTTGGGCACACTGGGTCGGTTTAGCCGGTTTTGCCCTATTTACTTTTCTATTACAATTTATAACTGTAAAAAATCGCTACATAGGAAGGGTTCTTGATGGAGAGCCAACTGTAGTAATCGAGGATGGAAAGATTTTAGAAAAAAATTTAGTGAAAATGCGAATTAAAATTAGCGAGTTAACAATGCTCCTTCGTGATCGAGGAGTTTTTGATATTACACAGGTTGATTTAGCGATATTCGAAATAAATGGAAAACTGTCGGTTCTACAAAAATCCGATTATCTTCCCGTAACTCCAAAGGATCTAAACATTCCCGTTTCTCCAAGCGGTCTATCCACCGAGGTCATACAGGATGGGATAGTTATTGATCAAAATTTATTGCAGAGAAAAAAAGATCGAAATTGGTTATTGCAACAATTACGGTCAAAAGGTATAGATGATGTTCAACAAGTATTTTATGCGTTAATTTTACCCAATGATAAATTATATATTGATGTATACGAAGACCATGTTAGTAAAAAATCAGATATTGGTGACTATGAGGGACCATTTTAAAATAGTTGAGGTGAAGACATTGAAAAAGTTTTTATTATTTCTTATCCCTCTTCTAACATTAGTACTTTTTATTTTGATTATGAATAGTGGCTCGTTATTAAAAAAACCTTTAGGAGAAGATGACCGATTATATGAAACCATACAGCAAATCGAAGCTGACGTAAAAGAAAAGAATTGGGATAAAGCCAATAATAAGATCAATTATGCTGAAACTGCATGGAAAAAGATTGTCCGGAGAATTCAATTTAGCGTAGAAAAGGAATATATATTCCAGATAAATGAGACCCTTTCACGAATAAAAGGTGGCATAAAAGTGAAAGATGACAAAGCAATTATAGAAGAAATCTACTATTTTTATGAACTATGGGATAAGTTAGCAAAATAATTATATGGACTAGTTTATTCCACCATTATTACGCCAATGCATCACCTAGTAACTTTATCAAAAGAAAAAAGGCCTCTCACAAAGTCTAGTTTACATAGAGAAGCCTACGTTTATCCTTATTATCTTATGTTAGCATTACTTAGTCTTTTTCTCTCTAAATAAAACCATTCTCGAATCAGTAGCTGAACTACTACCGGCTCACCATTATATACTATAGGGATTGCAGTGATTCCTACATAAAAAATCTTATAGTCATATCTAATGAACTTTTCAAAATAGACTTGTGCAATTTCCAAATCCTCTTTTGTCTCAATGCCTTAAAGAATAACCATCATTTTTGCAAAAATGGTGAAAAAGCTCAGTAAGAAAGCTCATACCTGAGGAAAAAAGAATATTAATCATTTTTAAATTGAAGTAATTTGTATATAAGCCGATCGCCATTCTTGTATACGGATTCCTCATTCTGGTCTGCCCTACTCACAAAAGATGTTTTTTCCTTTCTAAAATGATTAAAAAAGAGCTAATCAGCTATACCTGATTAGCTCCTAGGATTACATTATTGATTTCCTTTTTTAACCCATTCAGCAACATTAACAGTACGTTTTGCCTGGTGTTTTACAGCTGCCTGTACATCCTCAATCATCTTTCCATCCTGACCCACAGTAACACTTGTTCCGTATGGATTTCCGCCTGCTCCGAATATAACAGGATCGGTATAACCAGGTGTTGCAATAATAGCACCCCAGTGCATCATGCTTGTGTATAACGAAAGAAGTGTTGCCTCTTGTCCACCGTGTGGATTTTGTGCAGAAGTCATTGCACTTACAACTTTATTAACCGTTTTTCCAGTAGCCCAAAGTCCACCTTGGGTATCAAGGAATTGTTTCATTTGTGATGGCATGTTACCAAATCGTGTTGGTACACTGAATATAATAGCATCTGCCCATTCTAGATCAGCCGATGTTGCCACTGGAACGTCTTTCGTTGCTTCAACAGTTCCTTTCCATACTTCATTTCCCTCGATTACGGATTCAGGAGCTAATTCTTGTACTTTTAAAACTTTGACTTCTGCTCCAGCTTCTTTTGCACCTTCTTCAGCCCATTTTGCTAATTGATAGTTTGTACCACCCATGCTGTAAAAAATAACTGCTAATTTAACATTCGACATATTCACTATCTCCTTTTCTGAGGATTTACCAAATATTTTTGATAAAAAACCCATTTAATACACCTCCTATTATTCCACTCTCTAAAATTTACATTCCTTATTAGGCGGCACTTTTTAGTTCATTTGAATTTTGATTAAACAGTACGCGATTTAGTGATAGTAACTTACTACCATTAATCGCTAGATAAATAGCTATTGCTAGAAAGGCTAAATCTAATTCATATCCTGCCATTTGACCATTTCCTAATAAACCAACAGGAAGTTTAGCCGTAATGATTGCTCCAACCATTATTAGAGCAATTAAAACAGATACCAGTCTAGTAGCAAATCCAATAATTAGTGCTATACCTCCAACTAGTTCGATTAAAGCAACTACATATGCCATAAATCCAGGTATATTAATACTCTCAAACCATCCGACAGTATTCTCAATTCCTCCTTGGAATTTTACTAAACCATGTATAAAAAATAGTATTCCCAGTGTAAGTCGTAAAATTAGTGCTCCAACTTCGTTTTTTTGTGTCATTTTCTCTTCTCCTATAAAATATTTTTTAGATTATAATTTTTTATACCACTGTGCAGCAGCTTCTACTTCTGTTACTGTCAACTGATGACCTCTACTTTCCCAATGAATTTCTACATTCGCATTTGCCTTTTCTAATAAAGACTGTAGCTCAGTAGATTCCATAGGAGAGCAAATTGGATCATTCGTTCCAGCAGCAATAAATACGGACTTCCCTGTTAAATCAGGAAGTTCAATTCCTTTACGAGGAACCATTGGATGATGAAGAATTGCCCCTTTTATTGCATCTTGGTAATGAAATAAAAGACTAGCTGCTATATTTGCTCCATTTGAATATCCAATTGCAAGAATGTTATTGCGATTAAATTCATATTTGTCAGCTGCTTCATCAAGAAACTCATTTAATTCTTTTGTTCTGAATATAAGGTCTTCTATATCAAAAACTCCTTCAGCCAATCTTCTGAAGAAACGTGGCATGCCATTTTCTAAAACATTTCCACGAACACTTAATATAGATGCCTCATCATCAATCCTTCCTGCAAGAGGTAACAAATCTAATTCATTTCCTCCTGTACCGTGAAGCATTAATAAAGTAGGTTTTTCTGGATTTGTACCCTTATTAAATATGTGCTTCATTATTTATCTCCTTCCAATACGCGAACCTCAACAGAAGGTAAGCTTTCTTCTAATTCTTCTCGTTTTGACTCTAACCATGTAGGAAGCATGAGCTTTTTACCTAGCTCATTAGTTGGCTCATCTACTGAAAAACCTGGTGGGTCGGTCGCTATTTCGAAAAGGATTCCTCCCTCTTCATGAAAGTACACAGCTTTAAAGTAGTTTCGGTCCCGTACTTCAGTTGGGTGATACCCTTTCTCTTGAAGAAGATTTCTCCATCTGAAAAGTTCTTCTTCATCCTTTGCTCTCCATGCGATATGATGAACAGTTCCTGCTCCCATTAGACCTCTAACTGATGGAGTTAACTTAATATCTATGACATTTCCAATCGATGCATCAGACTTAAATCGAAGAAAACCTTCTTCGTCACCAATGCATGTGAGACCTAATACATTCTCAAGTACATCTGCAGTCTTATTGGGTTGTGCGGAGATTAAAGTTGCACCAGCAAATCCTTTAATTGCATCCTTAGGTTTAACCCCGCCAGAACTCCAATTGTTGATTTGTCCTTCGCTTCTCTCTACTAGTTCAAGTACAAGCCCATCTGGATCATTAAATGTTACATAACTTTCCCCAAAGCGAATAGAAGACTTAACTTCAACACCGAACTTACGCAAACGTTCTTCCCAAAATTGTAACGAGCCAGGAGGAATAGAATAGCTTGTAACCCCTACTTGCCCCATGCCAATGCGACCTTTTAGCTGTTTAGGCCATGGAAAAAAGGTAATAACAGTTCCTGGTTCTCCCGTTTCATTTCCAAAATACAGATGATAAACCTCTGGGCGATCAAAATTAATTGTTTTTTTAACCAGCCTTAGCCCAAGTACACCTGCATAAAAATCAATATTTCTCTGTGGATCGTTAACCATTGCTGTTATATGATGAATGCCCGCTGTTCTTTGCATCTCATTCCCTCCATTCAATAGGGACAGAGGGACAGGTCCCTCGTCCCCGTTTTTAGAATCGATGGTTTTAAACTTACCTGTCCTCTAGACTTTACTTAGGTCGTTCTATCTCAAATAGATCTCCGATTTTTGCATAGTTGGCACCAGCCAACCGGCTCACGGCAGCTAACCCTCGAGGATCAATTCTCCCTTTTGAGTAGATATCATCTTCAATATGATATTGAACAACTCTTCCTATGATAAAATCACAACCTGGAGAATTAACCCCACCCAGTTCTAAAGATTGTTCCAATACGCACTCCAATCGAACCTTTGCTTCTTTCACTCCAGGAACAGAGACCTTTACACTTTCAATCGATGTTAATCCCGCTAATTCAATCTCACTTTGATTTGGTGGTAAACTTGCAGCTGTTTTATTGATTTTTTCAACATTTTGTTCATCCACAATATGGACTACAAATTCCTTTAACGATGCAATGTTTCTAGCAGTATCCTTCTGTCTGCCCTCTGTACGTTGTATTGACAATGAAATCATCGGAGGATTTGAGGAGACAATATTAAAATAACTAAAAGGTGCACCATTTAAGACTCCCTCTTCAGATAGAGTTGTAACAAATGCAATAGGCCTCGGAATAATACTTCCTATTAGAAACTTATAATTTTCTCTTTCTGATATGGAAGTAGGGTCAATTGAAAGCATGGGATTCATTCCTTTTCAAATTAATCTAGTTTTCTCACCTTAATAGGAATTAAACTGTGTTCGAGCTGCTCTCTATATTGCTCATATTGTGCAGGTAACATTAATTGTTCTCCCATTGTTTCGTGTGATTCATCATGTGCGAATCCAGGAGGATCTGTTGCAATTTCGAATAGGATTTCTCCATGTTCTCTAAAATAAATGGCATTGAAATAATTTCTGTCTTGTACTGGAGTTACACCGTAGCCATTTTGAGCAACATATTTTTGCCAATCTAATTGGTCTTTGTCATCACTAGCTCTCCATGCGATATGGTGAACTGTTCCAACACCCATTTGGCCTCTGCCAGTTGAAACAACTTTAAGGTCGATGATATTTCCAATATCTGCAGAAGAACGATAACGAACAAAATCTCCTTCTTCATCTACTTTTTCAAGACCCAATACTTTTTCGAGTGTTTCAGCTGTTTTATCTGGCTTTGCTGAAAATAATGTAGCGCCGCCAAAACCTTTTATTGCAACGTCAGGTCTTACATCTCCGAACGTCCAAGTATTGATTTCGCCTTCTTCTCTCTCAACGATTTCTATGTGAAGTCCATGTGGATCATCAAACTCCAAATATATTTCTCCAAATCGTGTGATTTTAGTGTAAGGAATATCAAACTTTTCTAACCTCGATTCCCAAAAATCCAATGCTCCTTTAGGAACAACATAAGAAGTTACACCTACTTGACCGTCCCCAATTTTTCCTTGATAAGCGTCTGCCCAAGGGAAGAACGTAATGATTGTCCCTGGTTTTCCACCTTCATTTCCAAAATAAAGGTGATACGTACCTGGATCATCGAAATTTACTGTTTGCTTTACTAAACGTAACCCTAAAACTCCTGCGTAGAAATCTATATTTTCTTGTGGATGACCAACTATTGCTGTAATGTGGTGAATCCCCTTTGTCTTTTTACTCACTTTTTACCACTCCTACTTTTTTTTGACTAATTTACTATCATGTTTTACTAATAAAATAAAACCATTCTATTTATATATAATCTTCAATTAAAGTATCTTTATCCCAAGACATATGACAAAAAAAATATATCCTTACTACTTTGAACTACTTTTCTACCTTTTCTTTTACTCTTTTTAAAAAATCTACCAGAGTATCTACCTCATTAGAGGTTAGTGAATCAAAAACCCGATCTACAAAATCCTCATGTTCAGGCATTATTTTATTCATTATTTCAAATCCAGCATCAGTCAACGTTACATGTATAGCACGTCGATCATCCGGACAAGCACTTCGCTTTAAAAACCCTTTTTGTTCTAACCTATCTATTACATATGTCATTGAACCACTTGTTATCAGGACACTCTTACCAATCTGTTGAATTGTTTGTTTACCTTTGTGAAAAAGAACTTCTAGAACTGAAAACTCAGTTATGCTTAAGTTATTTTTCATCATATCGTCTCTAATTCTCTCTTGGAGTGCTCTTGACGTTTGCATTAAAATCAAAAATGGTTGGTTTGTGCATTTTCTTGCCACACTAACACCTCCTAAAAGATAATATCTCAGATTTAATTATCTTGAATTCAAGATAATAATATAACATAAAAAAGCATGTGTCAAATGTTTTTTGTAATTAGCAATTCCTCTGCTATATTGCAATTTAGTTTTAGTATAACTTTTTATAAAGAGAAATTACTTTTAACAAATAAACTCTCAAAGGAGTATTTAGGTGAAGAAAAAGTTTGCCTCACTAGCATGGTACAGTTTTCCAAAAGGGCCCCATAAAAAACGAATTCCATACAAGGAATTCGTTTTTTGCCTATACGTTTATGTAATATAACCGAAGAAATGAAAAAGAAGCCCCCCACAAGTTCCAACGAACTCATGAGAAGCCTCTATTATTTCGCCTCAATGTTAGCAAAATGTTAGCATTCCACTCTTATCTTACTCAAAAACCCTTATATATCAAGGGCTGGAGGACATGATTACATCATGCCGCCCATTCCACCCATGCCGCCCATGTCAGGCATTGCAGGAGCATCTTTTTCTGGTAGGTCAGCAATTACTGCTTCAGTTGTTAAGAACATAGCTGATACAGATGCTGCGTTTTGTAGTGCAGAACGAGTAACTTTAGTTGGGTCAACGATACCAGCGTCGATCATGTTTACCCACTCGCCAGTTGCTGCGTTGAAGCCAATACCAATTTCTTCGTTTTTCAAGCGTTCAACAACTACAGATCCTTCAAGACCAGCGTTGTGAGCGATTTGACGAACTGGCTCTTCTAGAGCACGAAGTACGATGTTCACACCAGTTGCTTCGTCTCCAGCTAATTCGATAGCAGCTACTTTATTGTATACATTCACAAGTGCAGTACCACCACCAGAAACGATACCTTCTTCAACTGCTGCGCGAGTTGCGTTAAGTGCATCTTCAATACGAAGTTTGCGTTCTTTTAGTTCAGTTTCAGTAGCAGCACCAACTTTGATAACTGCAACTCCACCAGCTAATTTAGCTAGGCGCTCTTGTAATTTTTCTTTGTCAAATTCAGAAGTAGTTTCTTCCATTTGAACACGGATATTGTTAACGCGAGCTGCGATCTTGTCAGATTCACCAGCACCTTCAACGATAGTCGTATTTTCTTTTGTTACTACAATCTTAGAAGCGCGACCTAATTGAGTGATGTCAGCAGATTTAAGGTCTAAACCTAAATCTTCAGTGATTACTTGACCACCAGTTAGGATAGCAATATCTTCTAGCATTGCTTTACGACGGTCACCAAATCCAGGAGCCTTAACAGCTACTGCATTGAATGTACCACGAAGCTTGTTCACAACTAGAGTTGCAAGTGCTTCACCTTCAACATCTTCAGCGATTAGTAATAATGGCTTACCTTGTTGAACTACTTGCTCTAATACTGGTAGGATTTCTTGAATGCTTGAAATCTTTTTGTCAGTAATTAACACATATGGGTTTTCAAGAACTGCTTCCATTTTATCAGAATCAGTTACCATATATGGAGAAGCATATCCACGGTCAAATTGCATACCTTCTACTACTTCTAGTTCAGTAGAGAAACCTTTAGATTCTTCAATTGTGATAACACCGTCGTTACCAACTCGCTCCATTGCTTCAGCGATTAATTGACCAACTTCTTTGTCATCTGAAGAAATAGCAGCAACTTGTGCGATAGACTCTTTACCTTCAATTGGTTTAGAAATAGCTTTTAATTCTTCAACAGCTGTTGTTACAGCTTTTTCAATGCCTCTACGAACTACCATTGGGTTTGCACCAGCAGTAACGTTCTTTAAGCCTTCACGAATCATTGCTTGAGCAAGAACTGTTGCAGTAGTAGTACCGTCACCAGCTACATCGTTTGTTTTACTAGCAACTTCAGCAACTAGTTTTGCACCCATGTTTTCGAATGCATCTTCTAATTCGATTTCTTTAGCAATTGTTACACCGTCATTTGTGATAAGAGGTGAACCGAATTTTTTCTCAAGAACAACGTTACGTCCTTTTGGTCCTAATGTTACTTTTACAGCGTTTGCTAAAGCATCAACACCACGAAGCATAGCGCGACGAGCGTCTTCACTAAATTTAATTTCTTTTGCCATTCTTAAGCCCTCCTCAAAAAATTAAGAATCTATGATATAAAATGCTGTTTTTCTATTAACCGATTACAGCTAAAATGTCGCTTTCGCGTAATACTAAGTATTCAGTACCTTCATATTTCACTTCAGTACCAGCATATTTTGAGAAGATAATGCGATCACCAACCGCAACCTCTAAAGCTACTCTTTCACCGCTGTCTAATACACGACCTGTACCTACAGCAACTACTTTACCTTCTTGAGGCTTTTCCTTTGCAGAATCTGGTAATACGATTCCGCTTGCAGTTTTTTCCTCTGATTCAACTAGTTCAATAACAACGCGATCACCTAATGGCTTTAACAAGTGAAACAACCTCCTCAAATAATATAGATAATTAGTTTCGTCTTCTTATTAGCACTCAACTCATCTGAGTGCTAACACAATTATTATATTAAATAATCTCTACTTATTTTGCAAGTCATTTGAGATAGAAATTTACAAAAAAGTTCAATTTTATCATGCGAAACTTGGCCCACCTATCTATCCTATGTTATATGCAGGAAAAATAAACCAACAAATTACTTTCTTCAATGAAAATTTGAATTTGCATAATACTAATGGATATAAGCGAATATATGATACAATACAAAAAGTGGACAAAAGTATAAAAACTTGATATTTATTCCAACTACTAAAGGAGATTTTCATGAAAGCTCGTTATTGGTATGTCATTTTAACTTACATTATCATGCAGTTCTCTGGAATTTTAGGTATCCCGCTTCTATTGCTTTTAGGCATCGGAGATGATGTTGACCCGAATACGATTATTGCCCTTTGGACTGTTATTAGTTTTGTGGCGGCACTTCCGATTGTTTTATTTTTATTAAGACAAGATATTAATGAAAGACATCAAAATCTTCATCGTTCTTCAAAAGGAGAAGCGATTGGATGGGCAATAGCAGGTATATTCATGGCAATGACTGCTCAGGTTATTGCAGCTAATATTGAGATTCATTTGCTTGGTATTGAGGCTGGTTCTGAGAACACCCAAGAAATTATGGCCTTGGTAAAATCTCTACCACTGCTTATAATCGTAGTTTCCATTATTGGGCCAATCCTTGAGGAAATTATCTTTCGCCAAATTATTTTTGGTTCCTTATATAAAAAATTTAACTTTTTCATTTCTGCCCTGATTAGTTCGTTAATCTTTGCAGTAGTGCATATGGACTTTACGCATATTCTGATTTATACAGCGATGGGCTTTACCTTTGCCTTCCTTTATGTACGGACAAAACGGATTATCGTTCCAATCTTTGCACATGTTGCAATGAATACTTTTGTTGTAGTGGTTCAAACGATTTTTGCAGATGATATAGAAAGGATCATGAAGCAAGCCGAGAAGCTGCAACAGACATTTATTGGAGGCTTTTAATTTATGCGAAGAACTTCACCTTTTGTAATGGGCATCATTTACACGCTAATGGGGATTCTGTTTACCTATATTGCGATTAATAGTGCAACAGAGACCGTTTGGAACTTCTCTACCATCCTTCTAGCACTTGTCGCAACATTCGACTTTGGTGTGGCTATCCGAATGTTTGTCCTTCACAGTAAAATAAAAAAGATCTCAAAAACAAAAAAATAACCTCACAACGGAGGTTATTTTTTTTATAGACTTCCCTACTCTATCGAATTTGCCGCTTCCATTTCTGCTTTTAGTGCCTTCCTGTAGGCACTTTTTGATACAAGAATACTGATTTCATATAATCCGAATAACGGTACTGTAACCATTAAATGCGAGATTATTTCAGGAGGTGTGATTAAACCTCCGATGACTAATAGAATAAAATACGCGAACTTTCGTATTTTAGATAGAAACATCGGTGTTACTATTCCCAATCTTGTTAAAAACATCACAATAACCGGCAGTTGAAACAAAAAGCCAAACGGTAAAGTCAATTGCAACAGGAATTGAAAATATTCGTTAATTCCAATCACCTGATTTATATCAAGGCGTACCGCTAACCTTGTCATAAAGTTCACTACAAACGGGAACAAAATAAAGTAGGAGAAAGAAACTCCTATTAGAAAAAGGATTACCGAAAGCGGAATATAACTCAAGGTTACCTTTCTTTCCTTTTCATATAAGCCAGGACTGATGAAGGCCCAAAGTTGATAAAGGAGAAAAGGAGATGAGATAACAAGGGCAATGATAAAAGCAAATTGCATATAGATTTTAATTGGATCTGTCATACGAAAAGCATTCATTGTCAGCTCTTTTGCTTCCTCTGCATTTTGCAAATAGAGAATAACTGGCTCTGCGAGAAAAAAGCTTCCTAATGCAACAATGAAGAAGAAAACGACTACGTAGATCAGTCGTTTTCGTAACTCTCCAATATGATCATAGACGGACATTTCTTTTTCATTCATGTGACTCATCCTATCATTACTTCACATCTTGAGTTTCATTCTTCTTAACATCATCATCGTCATCGTCTGCTAAACCTTTTGTTGCGTTTTTAAACTCACGCAATGTATTACCCGCTGCTTTTCCTAGTTGAGGCAACTTCTTCGGTCCAAAGATTAATAACGCTGCAAATACAATCAATAAAATACTACCGAATCCAAGACTTCCCACTGTAAGTCACCTCCCTACAATTATAAGATCTATTATTATTCTTCACTTGAATCATTTGAATCATTTGAATAATGCTTTAAGAAATATACAAGGGCTTGTAGTTCTACGGCCAAATCAATATGGTGAACCCGAATATGTTCAGGCACATTGATTCGTGCTGGGGTAAAATTAAGAATACCCTTGATCCCTTTATTAACCAAGCGGTCTGTAATCGACTGAGCTGCCCCAACCGGCACCGTTAGAATAGCCACCGTTACATCATCAGGCAATTCTTTTTCCAGGTCATCAAGATGGTGTACCTTTACTCCACCAATACTACTACCTACCTTATTATAATCCACATCAAACGCAAGCTCAATTTTTGTATTATTATTTTTTGAAAAATTATAATGTAAAAATGCTGTACCTAAATTCCCTACACCGATTAAAGTAACCTTCGTTAACTCGTCTTGATCTAAGGTCTTACTAAAAAAGGATAATAAATAATTGACATTATAACCATACCCTTTTTTTCCCAATGCTCCGAAATAAGAAAAATCTCTCCTAATTGTTGCGGAATCAACCTTAACCGCATCACTTAGTTCTGCAGATGAAACCCTCTGTTTTCCTGAGGCATGCAAATTTTTCAAAAATCGATAGTAAAGTGGCAGCCTTTTGGCAGTTGCTTGTGGTATTTTTGATTGTTCAAGATTCACCTTAATTCCTCCACTAACTTGGAACTAACTATAGCTCCCTTATAAAATCTCCGTTCTTTCCACCTGTTTTTTCAGCCAAATAAGTTGGTCCAATGACCATTCCTTTATCAACCGCTTTACACATATCATAGACAGTTAGCGCACAAACAGATGCAGCAGTAAGTGCTTCCATTTCGACACCTGTACTGCCCTTTGTTTTAACTGAAACCGTGATATTTAAAATATATTCATCTTGGATTGTCCAGCTAAAACGTATATCAACGCCCTTTAATGCCAATGGATGACACATCGGAATTAACTCTGACGTCTTTTTGGCTGCCATAATCCCGGCAACCTGAGAAACAGCAAGGACATCACCCTTACTAACCTCATTATTTATTATTTGCTCATAAATGATTTTATTTACAGTAATACTTGATTTTGCAATTGCTGTACGGACAGTATCTGCTTTTTCCGTAATGTCGACCATCTTGGCACGACCTTGCTCATTAAAATGGGTAAATGATGACATAAACAAACCCTCCCATAAACTATACACTATTTTAACACATCTGTCTTTGATACATCTGTGAACAATATCATTGCAGTTGCTCTAATTAGACAATATAAGATACACTGATGATAGAAACAAGAGGTGAAATAACATGATTTTACTACAAGTAAATCAGCTCAAAAAGTATTTTGCTGCTGATCTTATATTATCGAATATAAAGTTAGAAGTACAAACTCGTGACCGTATTGCCATCGTTGGACGAAACGGTGCTGGAAAATCAACACTTTTAAAAATTATTGCTGGCCATATGTCTCATGATGGCGGTGAAATTATCAAACCGAAAAGTGTTACCATTGATTACCTCGCTCAGAATACAGGACTTGAATCGAGTTTGACCATCTGGGAGGAAATGCTAACTGTTTTTGCCTCCTTACAAAAGCTTGAAAAAGACCTTAGAGACTTAGAGGTTAAAATGGGAGACCCATCCCTCTTTGAAAATCCGGATGATTACCAAAAATTACTTGAAGAATATGATCAGCTACAGGTTGATTTTAAGGAAAAGGGAGGCTATCAATACGAAGCTGATATTCGATCCATTCTACATGGTTTTAATTTTACAGAAGAAGACTACCAAACCAAAATATCCAGCTTAAGCGGCGGTCAGAAGACACGCCTTGCCCTTTGTAAACTATTACTAACCAAGCCTGATCTGTTAATCTTGGACGAGCCAACTAACCACCTTGATATCAACACACTTACGTGGCTAGAACAATATCTACAAGGATATCCTGGAGCACTATTAATCGTATCCCATGACCGATACTTCCTTGATAAAGTGGTCAACCAAGTTTATGAAATTTCAAGACACACAAGCACCAGATATGTCGGTAACTATAGCAACTATTTAAAACTCAAGGCTGAAAACTACGAACTTGAGTTGAAAAAATATGAAAAACAACAAGAAGAAGTGGAAAAGCTAAAGGATTTCATCGCAAAAAACCTAGTTCGAGCTTCAACCACCAAGCGTGCCCAAAGTAGACGAAAGCAACTTGAAAGAATGGAGCTAATGGACAGGCCATTAGGTGATGAAAAGTCAGCTTCCTTCCGATTTGAAATCGAGAGGCAAAGTGGAAATGACGTACTAAGTGCAAAAGATATCACCGTTTCGTACGAAAAAGGCAAACCGATAATCAAAAATATTAATTTCAATATTTACCGTGAAGATAGCATTGCTTTAGTGGGTCCAAACGGAATCGGAAAATCAACCTTACTAAAAGCAATTATTGAAAAACTCGACAACGTAGAGGGAACATTTCGCTTTGGTTCACATGTGACCATCGGTTACTATGATCAACAACAAGCGGACCTCAACTCGAACAAGCGAGTTTTAAATGAATTATGGGACGAATACCCTCTTAAAACTGAAAAAGAAATCCGTACGGTTCTTGGAAACTTTCTCTTCTCAGGGGATGATGTGTTAAAAACCGTTTCAACCTTAAGTGGTGGCGAGAAAGCAAGACTTGCCCTTTCGAAGCTAATGATGGAGAAATCTAATTTTCTCATTCTTGACGAGCCTACCAACCACTTAGACCTTGATAGTAAGGAAGTACTTGAAAATGCTCTAATTGATTATCCCGGTACAATCCTTTTTGTTTCCCATGACCGATATTTTATTAACCGCATTGCAACAAAAGTGTTTGAGTTATCTAATGAAGGACTTACAGAATACTTAGGTGATTATGACTACCACCTTGAAAAGAAGTTTGAAATGGAGGAACTCGCAAGGCTAGAAGCCCAAGAGTCAAAGAACACCAAACGTGAAGTGGTCCAAGAAAAGACATCCTATGAACAAGAAAAACAATTAAAGAAGCTTGAGCGTCAAAGAAAACGCAGAATCGAAGAAATCGAGTTGGAAATTTCAACAATCGAAGAAAAAATCGAAGAAAATGAACAGCTTCTCTGTGATCCAGAAGTCTATCAAAATCATGAGGAAGTTCAACGAATTAATGAAGAAAACGAAAAATCCTCAGCAAAACTTGAAGCGCTTATGGAAGAATGGGAATCTCTCCACGAAATCAGTGGATAACTAACATCCTAGAACTTTACACCTATCAACAAAATAAAGATATCCCCATCTCTAATTTTTAGAATGGGGAATTTTTTTGATTATTTACACAAAAAAATATAGTTATACACTATCTTATCCACGTTATCCACATAATCCACACTTATCAACAGACTTATCCACAAAAAGTGTCCACAAATACATATTAGTTATTTCGGTACTTTTTATAAGTTTTCCACAAAACCTGTGATTATGTGGATTATTTATCAACAAAAAAGCCCTCTTTAATAAAAGAGGACTTTTTGACTATCTTTCAATGTCTAACCCAGGATTAGCATTCAATGCGTAAGACGAACGCTTTCCTTTTTCGTACAACACACTACCAACTGCAGCAATCATTGCAGCGTTATCTGTACATAATGAAAGTGGAGGAATAATGAGTTTAACCTCTGGCATATCAGAAAATGCATGCTCTAAAGCTGCACGAAGCCCTTTATTTGCGGCAACCCCACCAGCTAGTAATACTTGTTTTACCTTATATTCTTTAGCTGCCTTCACTGTTTTAGTCACTAGGACATCGATCACACTTTCCTGAAAGCTTGCTGCTAGATTCTTCGGATCAATGGTTTCTCCTCGTTGTTCAGCATTATGAAGGGTATTAATAACAGCAGATTTTAATCCACTAAAACTAAAATCGTAAGAATCCTCTTCTAGCCAAGCTCTCGGTAAATCAATCGTTGCTGTTCCCTCATGTGCAAGTCGATCAATGTGTGGCCCACCTGGATATGGAAGGTTAAGAGTTCTAGCCACCTTGTCATATGCCTCACCAGCAGCATCATCCCTTGTTTCCCCAATCACTTTAAAAGATGCATGCTCCTCCATGTAGACAAGCTCTGTATGGCCCCCTGAAACAACCAATGCCAATAATGGAAACTCCAGCTCCTCAACCAATCGATTTGCATAAATATGACCTGCAATATGGTGGACTCCTAATAGCGGAATATCATGGGCAAATGCTACTGCTTTAGCAGCATTAACACCTATTAACAATGCTCCTACTAAACCAGGGCCCTCCGTCACTGCAATACCATCAATATCCTCAAAACTCTTATCTGCCTGTTTTAAAGCTTCTTCAATTACCAGTGTAATAGCTTCAACATGATGCCTTGAGGCGATTTCTGGAACGACTCCGCCAAAGCGTTTATGACTTTCGATTTGAGATGATACAACATTTGATAATATTTCTCGTCCATTTTGTACGATTGAAACAGCCGTCTCATCACAGCTTGTTTCAATTCCCATGATTATTTGGTTATCACTCATTTAAATTCACCCACATAACTAGCGCGTCTTCGTTATTATCAGTATAGTAATTTTTTCGGATCCCACCAGGCTTAAACCCTAATTTTTTATAAAGGTTTTGGGCAACATGATTAGATACTCTGACCTCAAGCGTCATTGTAGCAGCCTGGTGCTGCATCGCTAAAAGCTTTGCCTGCATAAGTAAGGCTTCCCCAAGCTTTTTCCCTCTGTATTCAGGAAGAACTGCGATATTGGTTATATGAGCCTCATCCAAAATAAGCCACATTCCACAATATCCAATCACTTGATCGTTATCAGTCATGACAATATATTTGGCAAACTGATTATGAACAAGCTCATTATAGAAGGCTTCCCTCTTCCAAGGTACTGTAAATGCTGATTTCTCAACCTTCATCACACCATCAATATCTTCTATTGTCATGAAACGAAACAAAATTTGTTGATTAATGATCTCTTCCATTCTTACCCCTGCCTCTTCCCTAACCAATTCGCCTCCGCCTCTGCCAAACGTATATAATTTGGCACAAATGTATGAACATCTACAGGCGCTTTCTCCATCCCTAATATGGCCAACTCACTTGGTCTCGGATTCCAATCTGTATATGGTGCAACATATGCGAATTGCTCTAAATCTGTTTCTATCTGTTCTTTGTGGATAACTAGATCATTACCGATGAAAAGAACCGGTGTTTCCCTCTTTCTAAGTTCTTCTAGCCAATCTGCTAATAAAATAATTTTATCTTCTTCAACGCAGGTTAGCCTTTTTTCTTCATATTGATAAAGCCCTGTATAAACTTGGCCACGTCTTGCATCAAATATTGGCGAAATGGATCCATTAAAATGCCGACCATTGGCCGCCACGACTTCTAAACTTGAAACTCCCACTAAAGGTATTTGCAATGACCATGCCAGTGTTTTCGCAATCGTTACACCGATTCTGACACCCGTATAAGAACCAGGGCCCATCGCGACAACGATTCTATCAAGCTCCTTTGGCTTAATCCCACATTCCTTCATTAACTGTTCAATTGTAGGCATCACGCGGACAGAATGGTTTTTTGGCAGATTTGTAATCACCTCACCAATCACCTTCTCCTGATCCACAATCGCAACTCCCAATACATAATTGGATGTATCTATAGCTAACACTTTCATTCGCTAAATAACTCCTCACATAAATGTTGATACCTTTCCCCTATTGGTATCACCGTAATCTTACGTCTCGTATCCCCTTGGTGTTCAATCCTAATAGTGAGTCGATCCTTAGGTAATCGGTCTTCAATCAGATGAGCCCATTCAACAACAGTCACACCCTCACCTTCAAAATACTCATCAAATCCCAGGTCCTCATCACTGTGTTCCAAACGATATACATCCATATGATACAACGGGATTCTCCCTTGGTATTCCTTGATTATCGTAAATGTTGGACTGTTCACCGTTCTTGTCACGCCAACTCCTTTTGCAAGGCCCTTAGTAAACGTAGTTTTTCCTGCCCCTAAATCACCCTCAAGAGTTATCACATCACCTGGCCCAAGCTTTTCGGCCAAACGATATGAAAAACTCCCCGTTTCATCGGGTGTATTTGTAATAAACTCAAATTTATCCATATATTCCACCTTATTTCATCAAATGCGCCTTGGCGTATTTGCGCACGATTTTTTTTGAGCAAGCTCAAAAAATTTCCTTTGAAAAATCGTGGCATCCGCCGGAGGCCATAACTTTATTCAGCTGAGTTAAATCCCTACCTAAAATCGTACACTTTTTACATACTACTTCTCTGAGTTGGGATTCTGCTGAATAGAGTTAAAGTGATTATACCCTTTCATCTCAAGCTTTTGAAGTTCCTTGCCTCGATTCAAAAATACAGCAGGACCACCTTCCGAGACAGTCCCAATTTTTGAAAGGACATAACCATGTTTTTTTGCTTTTTTCTCTAGTATAGCCCAATCCGATGCAGCCATAGTGCCGATCAATTCAAAGTCCTCTCCACCATATAACGCAAACTCAAGTGCACGGTCTTTATATTGATCTAATATGGCTTCACTGAATGGAATTTTATCAAAATCTATTGTTAAAGTGACACCACTCGCTTTTGCAATCTCATTTGTTTCACTTGCTAGACCATCACTAATATCGTTCAAAGAAACTCTTTGGAAAGTTGATAGTAATCTCCCCATTTCCACTCTCGGTTTCGGATACTGATGTTTGTGGATAAGAGTTTTCTCTGGCTCAGTAAAAGGATGGTCCTTACCATTATGTAATAATAAATTTAAACCAGCAGCAGAATCCCCTACCGATCCTGTGACAAAAACAATATCTCCTGGCTGTGCATGGCTTCGTAATAAATGAGTATCTTTCTCAACCTCACCTAGAACAGTCACCGTAATAACCAACGTCTCAGCAATCGAAACCGTATCGCCACCGATTAAATCCATTTTGTACCTATCTGCTAGCATTGCCATACCTTCATAAATCGATAACAAATCTGTTTCATTCCATTCTTTTGGAATTGCAATCGACACTAAATAGTAGGTTGGAATTCCACCCATCGCTGCAATATCACTAATATTAACAGCCAATGCCTTATAACCCACTTGAAATGGGTCCATTGTTTGAGAAGTAAAATGAACACCCTCTACCATCGTATCCATGCAAATGACTTGTTCCATATCTTGTGTTGGACGAAACAGCGCAGCATCGTCACCTATACCTGCAATTAGTCCGGATTTGGCAACACGTTTTGGTTTAATTTGATCAATAAAGTGAAATTCGTCCTGCAAAGCCATCAAAGTCACTCCTATTAAGTCGAAAGAAACTATAAAACACAAGTAGTAAAAAAAGCCTTAGGACAACTCCTAAGGACCTTAGTACATCATTATAAGTTTACCGTATTTCAACAAAATCAGCAAAAAAGAAATAAAAAATTGGTTGTTAAGTGAGATAGGTGCGGAGGTGGTTATGTACGGATCGGATGGTAATATTTATTATTGGTGTTGAGTTGATGATGGATCTTCGATTGGGGTTAGACTATTAGCTCGATGAAGGACTTTCGATTGGGGATCGCGCTGCGGGCGGGCTTTCATTCGCTTCATGAAGGAATTTCGATTGGGATTCTTACTGTGTTCGGTCCTTCATTTCTCATGAAGGGGATTTCGATAGGTTGCTTTGCTCACTATTCCCTTCAAAAC
Organism: Ferdinandcohnia sp. GQ5; assembly: GCF_059759275.1. Classification (NCBI taxonomy): domain Bacteria; kingdom Bacillati; phylum Bacillota; class Bacilli; order Caryophanales; family Bacillaceae; genus Ferdinandcohnia; species Ferdinandcohnia sp. GQ5. The sequence continues at coordinate 827 of NZ_JCAXEW010000032.1, read as the reverse complement.
CCTTGTGAAGAGGATTTCCACCGTTTTCTTTGCTCACTTTTCCCTTCATACTCCTCATGAAGAGGATTTCCACCGTTTTCTTTGCTCGCTTTCCCCTTCATAACACTTATGAAGAGGATTTCCAGAGTTTTCTTTGCTCACTTTCCCCTTCATAACCCTTATGAAGAGGATTTCCACCATTTTCTTTGCTCACTTTCCCCTTCATAACCCTTATGAAGAGGATTTCCACCATTTTCTTTGCTCACTTTCCCCTTCATAACCCTCATGAAGAGGATTTCCACCATTTTCTTTGCTCACTTTCCCCTTCATAACCCTTATGAAGAGGATTTCCACCATTTTCTTTGCTCACTTTCCCCTTCATAACCCTTATGAAGAGGATTCCAACAGTATTAAGTCGTAGTTTTCCCTTTCATTGCTTTAGATAAAAGCTTTACGGAAAGTTCCGGCTAGTAATTCTATATTTTTACCTTTTTCTTAAATCCATTGCTCCTTCAATTAGGTTTTACTTTATAGGTTGTTATCAAACATAAATAATGTAATAAGATGTTCACACCATAAATAGAAAAAACCACAGCATCAGTAGCTGTGGTTTTTTCAAATGGTTTAAATTTCCGCATAAAAAAAACGAAACTACAAAGTTTCGTGTGTTTGTATATATGGCGGTCCCGACCGGGATCGAACCGGCGATCTCCTGCGTGACAGGCAGGCATGTTAACCGCTACACCACGGGACCATTTGGTTGCGGGGGCAGGATTTGAACCTACGACCTTCGGGTTATGAGCCCGACGAGCTACCAGACTGCTCCACCCCGCGATAATAATATATAA
>NZ_JCAXEW010000031.1:0-44597 GCF_059759275.1 Ferdinandcohnia sp. GQ5 | reverse complement strand
CGATGACCTTTGCGTGAGGGTATGATTAACCTCTTTGCTTCCCCCCACTTGGACGATGACCTTTGTCTGAGGGTACGATTATCCTCTTTGCTTACCCTCACTTGGACGATGATCTTTGCGTGAGGGTACGATTATCCTCTTTGCGTACCCTCACTCGGTCGCGAACCTTTGCCTGAGGGTACGATTATCCTCTTTGCGTACCCTCACTTGGACGATGACCTCTGCCAGAGGGTATGATTAACCTCTAATATTTTTTGTTCCCGAAACTACCTTCAATATCTTCACATTAAAATAAAATCCAGTACATCTCCTTATTTTTATGAAACAAAAAAAGCCCCATCCGGGACTTTTTTCTCTACTCCTACAATTTCACCGATTTCACATTATACACTGGTTCTTCAAACCAGTTGCTGGCGATTTGTTGGAAGATTTCTTTTTCCCCTGTTGTGAGGAACAGGTGGCCATTTTTTGACGTTTTTTTGTTCAGTAGTCCACTATAGAATAGCACGGTACTCACTTCACGGGCTGTCTCTGCGCCTGAATCAATTAGTTTGATTCCATTTCCCAAATAGTTCTGAATGGTTTTATGAAGTAATGGATAATGGGTACAACCAAGAATCAAGGTGTCGATTTCTTTCCCCCTTAAGACCTCTAGGGATTCGGCCACAATTTGTTCGGCATGGGGACCAGCGAATTCTCCTGCTTCGACGATTGGAACAAATCGTGGGCACGCGAGACTTTCGACATTGATTTGATTGTTGATTGATTTTAGAGCGTCAACATAGGCACCACTTTCGATCGTGTTGACAGTGCCGATAACTCCTACATAATTATTTTTTGTAACCTTTAGGGCGGTTCTTGCTCCTGGGTAAACGACACCGATTACTGGAATTGAAAGTTCAGCTTGAATTTCATCCAACACGAGCGCAGTCGCCGTATTGCATGCTATGACAAGCATTTTAATTTTATGTGACAATAAATAGTTCGTCAGCTCCCATGTAAACTGACGAACTTCGTCTATAGGTCTTGGTCCATATGGACACCTGGCATTATCACCTAAATATATAATTTCTTCATTTGGTAATTGTCTAATTATTTCCCGAGCAACGGTTAAACCGCCAACCCCTGAATCGATAACTCCGATTGGTCTGTTCAAAAGATTCGCCTCATTCTACTCGCATTTCTTGATGTAATTTTCTAAGACTCTTTTCGAGTTGGGTAACTTCTTCAGCAGAGAAGTTTTCCATGATTTCATGTAGGTAATCTTGTCTTTTCTTGATTACCTCTTCGATAATACGTTCACCTTCTTCAAGTAAATGAATTCGAACGACACGACGATCTTTTGGATCTTTTACGCGCATTACTAGCGAATTTTTTTCCATGCGATCTACAAGATCTGTCGTCGTGCTGCATGCTAAGTACATTTTATTTGATAATTCACCAATTGTCATGTCTCCAAGTTCAAGTAACCATTGAAGAGCTATAAATTGGGGTGTTGTAATTGTAAAGTTACTTAGGATTTCTCGGCCCTTTTGTTTAAGTAAGCCCGAGATAAAACGAAGTGATTTTTCGATATCTGCGATTACTTGGTAGTCTTTTGTTTCATTGCTCTCCTTAACAGTCATTACATCCTCTCCTAGTAAAATGTTAGTGGTAAAATCCAACCGATTTTTCTTCTATTACAGTTGCTTCATTGTATGCAAAATGTAAAGACGTATCGCTTAAGAAAAAAATCTATATTATTCTTATTTTCTACTTTTTTCGCGTAAAAAGCAAGTTGAAGTTATTTAGGAAATATGTAAAATGCACTAAATAAGTAACCGGCTACCTTACAAGAGTAAAGGGTAGCCGGTCATACTTAAAGTTCAAGTTCTCCCATACGAAGGAGCTCTACAACTGCTTGAGAACGCCCCTTTACTCCCAGCTTCTGCATCGCATTCGATATGTGGTTACGAACTGTTTTTTCGCTTATGAATAGTTCACTTGCGATATCTTTCGTTGTTTTGTCTTGAACTAGTAATTCAAAAACTTCTCTCTCTCTTTTTGTTAGTAGCGGTTTTGGTTGAAACTCTTTCTCCTTCAAGTATTGTAACCCTCCTTGCTAAGGTTCGAGCTGAACTACTGGATGGGTATATATTTAGTCACCATATAATATGAGAAGGAGAGTGTTGCTGTGACTGTTAAAAGGCCGATATGTAGACTTTTTTGCGTCTATTTTTAGATGTATTGGTATTTTTGATTAATTTGACTCATATATTATAGGTTAATTGGATTTAACATTTGTTTCATCTCTTCAGACCAAGGCTCTCCTTTTCCCGTTTGCTTTGACATTTGAACAAGCGTACTTCTGCCGACAAAACAAACGGCTCCTTCCTTATCTTTAGCCATATAATGGATATCCATTGAGGAATTGCCTAATTGATTTATTTTTACATAAAGTTTAAGCTGTTCTCCGAAATAGACTTGTTTCAAATAATCACATTGTTGGTTTGCAACTACCGGGATTGTGTCGCTGGATTTGTCAGTCCACCTTTGCATAAACCCTACATGGTTAAAATATTGAATTCTTGCTTCCTCAAAGTAAGCAAAGGGGACTGTGTTGTTTAAATGTCCAAACATATCTGTTTCGGAAAAGCGTACCTGAATTGGTTGAAAAAATTCAAATGTATTCTCCCAAGACTCAAATTCATCGATATACGTAATATGCTTCATTCCAATAGCTCCCTTACATAAGATTATTCAAATTGCAGTTAAGTGGTGCGTTATTCTAATGGGGAAATTTTATGCCTGATTAAGAGGTATACTTCTAAAAACTCTTCGTAAAAAAAGCACCCCTCCATATGACATGAGGGAGTGCTTTCAATATTTCTATTAGACTTGGTCACTACCAAACATATTTCTGAATGCTTGGATAGATGTATCTCTGTTTAGTGCTGCAATTGAAGTAGTGAGTGGAATACCTTTTGGACAAGACTGTACACAGTTTTGTGAGTTACCGCAGTTTGCAAGGCCTCCATCTCCCATAATTGTTTCTAAACGTTCAGCTTTATTCATTTCACCAGTTGGATGTGCGTTGAATAAACGTACTTGTGATAATGGTGCTGGACCAATGAAATCAGATTTGCTGTTAACATTTGGACATGCTTCAAGACAAACACCACATGTCATGCATTTTGATAATTCATATGCCCATTGACGCTTTTTCTCTGGCATACGAGGTCCAGGGCCCAAGTCGTATGTTCCATCGATTGGAATCCAAGCTTTTACTTTTTTCAATGAATCAAACATTCTACTACGGTCAATTTGTAGGTCACGAACGATAGGGAATGTCTTCATTGGTTCAAGTTTAATTGGTTGTTCAAGCTGGTCAATAAGTGCTGAACATGATTGGCGAGGTTTACCGTTGATAACCATTGAACATGCACCACAAACCTCTTCCAAACAGTTCATATCCCAAGTAATTGGAGCAACTTGATTTCCATTTATATCTACCGGATTACGACGGAATTCCATTAATGCAGAAATTACGTTCATATTTTTACGGTAAGGAACCTTGAATTTAATTACATATGGTTCAGAATCTGGAGTATCCTGACGAGTTACATGAAATTCAACTGTTTTTTCACTCATCTTACTTTGCCTCCTTATTCTTAGTATAGTCACGTTTACGAGGTGCGATTAATGAAGTATCTACGTCTTCATAATGGAATGCAGGCGCAGTATCCTTCCCAGTAAATTTAGCCATCGTAGTTTTTAAGAAGTCCTCATCATTACGATCAGGGAAATCAGGTTTATAGTGTGCTCCACGGCTCTCGTTACGGTTATATGCACCAATTGTAATTACACGTGCTAGTTGTAGCATATTTTGTAATTGACGAGTAAATGTAGCACCTTGGTTGCTCCATTTAGATGTGTCATTGATGTTGATGTTTTTGTAACGTTCCATAAGCTCTTGAATCTTTTCATCAGTCTTTAATAGCTTGTCATTGTAACGAACAACTGTTACGTTATCTGTCATCCACTCACCAAGTTCTTTGTGAAGGATGTATGCATTTTCAGTACCATCCATTGACATGATGTTATCCCATTTTTCTTGCTCTTGTTTTACATGGTTATCGAAAACAGTTGAAGAAATGGAATCTGTACCTTTTTTAAGTCCCTTGATGTAATTAACTGCGTTTGGACCAGCAACCATACCACCGTAAATAGCTGATAATAGGGAGTTAGCACCTAAGCGGTTTGCTCCGTGCTGTGAAAAATCACACTCTCCTGCAGCAAATAATCCAGGGATATTCGTTTGTTGATGATCATCAACCCATAATCCACCCATTGAGTAGTGAACTGCAGGGAAGATTTTCATTGGAACTTTACGTGGATCATCACCCATGAATTTTTCATAGATCTCAATAATTCCACCTAATTTAATATCAAGTTCTTTTGGATCTTTATGAGAAAGATCTAGATAAACCATGTTTTCACCATTGATACCTAGTTTCATATCTACACATACATGGAAAATTTCACGTGTTGCAATATCACGAGGAACTAAGTTTCCGTATGCAGGATATTTCTCTTCTAAGAAGTACCAAGGCTTTCCATCTTTATATGTCCATACTCGTCCACCTTCACCACGAGCGGATTCACTCATTAGACGAAGTTTGTCGTCTCCAGGAATTGCTGTTGGGTGGATTTGGATAAATTCACCGTTCGCATAATATGCACCTTGTTGGTACACGATTGATGCAGCAGATCCAGTGTTGATAACTGAGTTTGTAGTTTTACCAAAAATAATTCCAGGGCCTCCAGATGCCATAATAACAGCATCAGCAGGGAATGATTTAATTTCCATTGATTGAAGATTTTGCGCTACGACACCACGACAAATTCCTTCGTCATCTTGGATAATTCCTAAGAATTCCCAACCTTCGTATTTTGTAACTAATCCTGCTACTTCGTGACGTCGAACTTGCTCATCTAATGCATAAAGCAATTGTTGACCAGTTGTTGCACCAGCGAATGCAGTACGATGGTGTTGAGTTCCCCCGAAACGACGGAAATCAAGTAAACCTTCTGGTGTACGGTTAAACATAACACCCATACGGTCCATTAAGTGAATAATTCCAGGTGCTGCTTCACACATCGCCTTAACTGGCTTTTGGTTAGCTAAGAAGTCTCCACCATATACTGTATCATCAAAGTGGATCCACGGAGAATCCCCTTCACCTTTTGTATTAACTGCACCGTTTATCCCACCTTGTGCACAAACAGAGTGAGATCGTTTTACAGGTACGAGTGAAAATAAATCAACTTGTGTTCCTTCTTCAGCAGCCTTGATGGTAGCCATTAACCCAGCTAGTCCACCACCAACTACGATAACTTTTCCTTTACTCAAAGTTACTCACTCCCCAATAAAGAGATCGTTCAAATGTCATACTAGTGAACGGTCAAATTTTAAAAGATCAATTACGCATTGACATATTTGCGCCCGATTTTATCGAGCTTACTTGAAAATTTTCTTTGAAAAATTAAACGAATGCAAGGATTGTAGACACACCTACGTATGTTAACGCTATAAAAATAATCATTGTTACATATGTTGCAATTTTTTGAGAACGAGGAGTTACCGTTAATCCCCAACTTACTGCAAATGACCAAAGACCATTAGCAAAGTGGAAGATGGTAGAGATTATCCCAACTAGGTAGAATGTAATCATCCAAGGTGAACTCAAGATATTCTCCATCATATTAAAATTAACTTCCGCACCAAGAGCTGCGGCAATTCTTGTTTCCCATACATGCCATGCAACAAAAATTAGAGTAATTATACCGGACACACGTTGTAGTGCGAACATCCAGTTACGGAAAAAGCTATAATTGCTCACATTGTTTTTTGCTGTAAAGGCAATATAGAGACCGTAAATTGCATGAAATAATAATGGTAAATAAATAACAAAAATTTCTAAGAAAAGTTTAAACGGAAGACTTTCCATAAAGTGAGTAGCACCGTTATAAACCTCTTCTCCTCTTGTCGCAAAATTATTCACAACTAAATGCATCACTAAAAATAAACCTACAGGAATTACACCTAATAATGAATGAAGTCTGCGATTTAAAAATTCACGATTACCAGCCATACTTTAACCCCCCTTAGTAATTAAACGTGCCCACATGGCACTCCGTTATAATGTTTCATCCTGTATAATTATGTAAAAGGACGATATAAAAACTGACAACTGAAAACCTTTGCAGGAATCTACAAATTTATTTATTGTAGATAAATAGACAAATACTGCAACTGATTTTCTTTTATCAGTATAATGTAACAAATTCATTTTACTCCCATAAAGCAAGAGCGTCAAGGAAACAAGTCCACAATTTATTCATAAAAATAATAATAATTGTACACATATGATTGTAGTCATACGAAATAAAAATCAATTCTCCCTGACAAAAAGAAACAAAAAAATTCATGTTTTTCTTATACCCTCATGTTATATAATAAAGAATGGAGAAAGAGGGGAATGCAGTGAAGAACGTTAACATCAATGAACAAAATGTAAATACAAGTGAACAGTCTGTTCCCGTATTTGGGTACGAACTATTACGAGAAATTTTAATTCCTGATATTCTCGGGAAAGAAACGCCACAGATATTATATTGGGCTGGAAAAAATCTTGCCCGAAAATTCCCCTTACCTACGACGGAAGAAATCATTTCATTCTTTCACGATGCTGGATGGGGAGACCTTAAGGTAGAACGTTTGGATAAAAACTCCATTGAATTTCATTTGGAGGGTTCGATCGTAACTACTCGCTTTAAACGGAAAGATATTTGTACATTCCAGCTTGAATCTGGCTTTCTTGCCCAACAAATTCAACAACAGAAAAATCGAATCACCGAAAGCTTTGAACAACAAAAAAGAAGAGCACAAAAAATAATATTCACGGTAAAATGGGACCCAAAAGACATCACCGAAGAATAAAAGCCTGCACATTTCGTGCAGTTTTTTTATTAGGCTGTTTTCGCAAACTTTGTTGTTTTTATATCGTTGACTTCCGCTTCAGGTGGACGCTTTTCGCGGGCGTGGCTTGAGCCTCCTCAACGAAATGTGGAGGCGGCTTGCACAGAAACGAGAAAATTGGCCGACTAAAGCGCCACGTCCTGTGCGTCGGAGACTCCGACAAAGAGGCGTATTTTGCCTCTGAGGGAGGAGTTGAAATTTCTCAGTTTCTAGCCGCTGAAACTGGACACGTCGCTACCGCTCCTGCGGGGTCTCAAGTCTCACGCTTTTCCCGCTGGACATTGAATTTGCTTCTTTGAAATAACCCACGCACGAAGAAATTGTGAATACATTTTCAAGGAGTCCCCACCTTACGCTCTAATCAACTAGTTTTGCCTTTATTATCAGAAAGCAATAATCTTTTTTAGAAAAGAGCCTTCTATTTTAAAAAAAGGGTGTCCAAATTCCTTTGAACCACCCATTTAACTAAAATTATAGTTTTACTTTCGCTCTTTCTTCTTCAACAGCAGCTAAATTAAATGAGTCATGCAAAGATTCAACTGCTCGAACCATATTGCCTTGTTCAAGAACTGTAGATACTTTAATTTCAGATGTACTTACCATTTTCACTTCAATATTTTCATTTGCAAGCACTTGGAACATATCAGCGGCTACACCTGGGTTTGAAACCATTCCAGAACCTACAATTGAAACCTTTGCTAATCCATCCTCATGTTCGATACTTTCATATTTCAATAAATCCTTGTTATTTTCTAAAACAGCAAGTGTGTCACGTAAATCAGGTGTTTTTACAGAGAATGAAATATTTGTATGATTATGATCTGTCATATTTTGAATAATGATATCTACATTTAAACCATTTTTTGCTAGTGTGCCAAATATAGTTGATAGTGTATGCAATTCATTTGGTAAACCTGATACTGTTACCCTTGTAATTTGGTCTTCAAAAGCAATTCCCCTAACAACAAGATTCTTTTCCATTGAAACTTCCTCCTCAATAATGGTTCCATTTTCTAGCTCTAAGCTTGAACGAACTTCAAGCGGCAATTCGAAGTTTTTCGCAAATTCCACTGCACGTGGGTGAAGTACTCCAGCACCAAGATTTGCAAGCTCCAGCATTTCATCATAAGAAATGGAATGAAGTTTTCGTGCAGTTGGAACTACGCGAGGATCAGTTGTGTATACACCTGTTACATCTGTGTAGATGTCACATTTATCCGCCTTTAACGCCGCTGCAAGTGCGACAGCAGTTGTATCGGAACCTCCACGACCAAGAGTAGTAATGTCTCCTGAACTGCTGACTCCTTGGAATCCAGCAACGACAACGATTTTTCCTTCTTTTAAGCTTTTATATACTCTTGATACCTCAATGTTTTCAATTCGGGCATTGCTATGTATTGCCTCTGTTTCAATACCAGCCTGCCAGCCTGTATACGAAACGGATTCATACCCTTTTTCTTGTAAAGCCATAGATAATAATGCAATTGTTACTTGTTCACCTGTACTTAACAACATATCCATCTCGCGCTTACTTGGCGCGCTTGTAATTTCATTAGCTAAGCTTACTAGCTGATCGGTTGTCTTCCCCATTGCCGAAACAACAACGACAACTTGATTTCCCGCTTGCACCTCTTGAATAACTCGACTTGCAACATTTTTAATTCTATCTGGTGACCCAACAGAGGTGCCTCCAAACTTTTGAACGATGATCCCCATGCCCTCAACCCTCTCTTAGAATAATAAAAAACAGCAATGAGAGATTCTCATTGCTGTGATATACGTAAACGTACTACGTGTCACTTCGTGAGATAGCCCTCCAAGATTCATCCATCTTGACAATCCTATGTCTCTTAAACATAAGACCAGCATAAAAAAGTATGAGCCTTTTTACACTTCGGCGAACTTTCCTTTTTGCAATGATCATTAGGGCTCATACCCCTCCAATTGCATACTGATAAAGATCGCACCTCTATCTTCACTTCAACGTATTGAAGTGTAATATTATATTATTAAGCATTATATCAGACTATTTTTATAATAGCAACGACTATTCTTTTAATTTTTCGTAAATTGCTTCAGCTGTTGGTCTAGGAATATTAGCTTTTAGGATATCCTCAACACTTGCTTCTCTCAACTTCTTGATAGAACCAAAGTGCTTTAATAGTGCTTTTTTACGTTTTTCCCCAACTCCAGGAATATCGTCGAGCACAGATTGAAATGCGTTTTTTCCACGGATTTGACGATGGAAGGTAATCGCAAAACGGTGAACCTCATCTTGAATTCGTTGTAGAAGATAAAATTCCTGACTATTTCTAGGTAGTTCTACAATCTCAGGTGGGTCTCCAATTAAGAGCTCGGACGTTCTGTGTTTATCATCCTTTGCAAGTCCTGCTAGTGGAATTTCTAAACCTAATTCATTTTCAAGAATATCCCTTACTGCAGCAAGATGACCTTTACCTCCGTCAATAATGATTAAATCTGGCAATGGAAGGTTCTCTTTTAATGCACGGCTATATCTCCTCCGAACAACCTCCCTCATCGATTCATAATCATCCGGACCTTGAACTGACTTAATTTTGTACTTTCGATATTCTTTTTTGTCAGGTTTTCCATCAGTAAACACAATCATGGCAGAAACAGGATCTGTTCCTTGAATATTTGAATTATCAAATGCTTCGATTCGATGAGGTGTATAAATCCCTAACTTCTGTCCTAAATTTTCAACAGCCTTAATTGTACGTTCTTCATCTCGTTCAATTAAAGCGAATTTTTCCTTTAGCGCAATTTTTGCATTTTTAGTAGCTAGGTCAATTAATTGTTTTTTCTTCCCTCTACTAGGCTGTTGAACAGCTACTTCTAATAATTGCTCAACAATGTGACGGTCTATCGAACTAGGAAGCAACACTTCCTTTGGTTTAAAATGATTATCTTTTAAATAAAATTGACCAAGGTAGGTTAAGAAGTCTTGTTCAGGCTCGTTATAAAAAGGAAATAAAGAAACATCCCGCTCTATTAATTTTCCTTGACGGATAAAAAAGACTTGAACACACATCCACCCCTTATCATAGGAATAACCAAATACATCACGATCAATAAAGTCTGTCATTGTCATCTTTTGCTTTTCCATTGTCGTTTCAATATTTGAGATTTGGTCACGGTATTCTTTTGCTCTCTCAAAATCGAGTTCTTCAGAGGCCTTTAACATTTTTTCAGTCAACTCGCCTTTGATTTCTTTATATCCACCATTTAAAAAGCGGATAATATCGTCTACCATTTTTTTATTGGTTTCATCGGTAACATCATTGACACAAGGGGCTAGACATTGACCGATATGATAATATAAACAAACCTTATCTGGTAATGTTGAACATTTTCTTAAAGGATATATCCGGTCTAATAGTTTTTTTGTTTCAGTTGCTGCTTGTACATTAGGATATGGTCCAAAATATTTTCCCTTATCCTTTTTTACTTTTCGAGTAATCAATAAGCGTGGATGTTTTTCAGCAGTAATTTTGATAAAAGGATACGTCTTGTCATCCTTTAACATGATATTGTATTTTGGATCATATTTTTTAATAAGATTGATCTCAAGAAGAAGTGCTTCAATATTTGAAGAAGTTACAATATATTCAAAGTCCTCAATCTCATTGACAAGCCTTAAGGTTTTACCATCGTGTGACCCTGTAAAATAAGATCGAACACGGTTTTTCAACACTTTCGCTTTACCCACATATATTACAGTACCTTGCCTGTCTTTCATTAAGTAACAACCAGGCTGGTCTGGTAAAATCGATAATTTTTCCTTAAGATGATCGTGCATAGTAATCACTCCATCTACTATAAAATCAATTCGTCTAAGTAATCTTTTCTTTTATTTTGACGTATCTTATATTGTAACATTTTTACGAAGAAGTTGTACGAGTAAAAATAGGAAGTCACTTAGAAATGAGTTCAAACAAAAAAAACAGCCTATTAAGGCTGTTTAAAATTTGGATTAATAGTGGTTTGCAAGTCTGTCAGCAAGAGCTTCTTTTGGTTGGTAACCGACTACTTTATCTACAACTTCACCGTTTTTAATTACAAGTAAAGTTGGGATGCTCATTACGCCAAACTTCGCTGCAGTTTCTTGGTTTTCATCTACATCGAGTTTCACGATTTTCACTTTGTCACCAATCTCAGTGTCTAATTCTTCTAGTACTGGAGCAATCATTTTACATGGTCCGCACCAAGGTGCCCAGAAGTCTGCAAGTACTAATCCATCTTTTGTTTCTGAATCGAAATTTTGGTCTGTTACATTTGTAATAGCCATTTTAACCCCTCCTAATAAGTAACAACATTGAAATTCTACCAAGAGTATACCATCTGAGATGTCATTTTACGAATGTTTTGCTTCAAAAAAAACAGTTAACTAATTTAGAAATGATAAGATTAAACACTGTACTTCATACATAGTCATCTTCCCCAACTTTTTAAGCTGTTATGTATGTAAATTAATAGAGGTTATAGACATTAATTTTAAATGTAGCATATAAAAAAAGACGTCCAGAAGGACGTCTTTTTGCGTATTGCGGCGAGGACAGCACTCCACATAGTGCCTTGCCAAAAGGCGTGTCAACTCGACTTATGCAATTCAGCTCATCGCTTGATTAGTATACCATAAATTTTTCAAAGGTAAAATGGAAAAATCTCTATAAATTAATTTGACAACCTATTATGCATTTACTTTTAGTTTTTTGAACTCTTCAGTAAGCATTGGAACTACATCAAATAAGTCACCAACGATTCCATAGTCTGCAACCTTGAAGATGTTTGCTTCAGGGTCTTTGTTGATGGCTACGATTACTTTCGAGTTAGACATTCCTGCTAAGTGCTGGATTGCTCCTGAGATCCCACAAGCAATATATAGGTCTGGCGTAACAACCTTACCTGTTTGACCAATTTGTAGAGAGTAGTCACAATAATCAGCATCACATGCTCCACGCGATGCACCTACAGCACCACCAAGAACATTCGCTAATTCTTTTAATGGTTCAAAACCATCTGCACTCTTTACCCCACGGCCACCTGCAATTACAACTTTCGCTTCGGATAAATCTACACCTTCAGTTGCCTTACGCACAACTTCTTTTACAATTGTTCGTAAATCTTTAATTTCAACAGATAGTGATGAAACTTCACCAGTTCGTGATTCGTCTTTTTCAAGTGGTGTAATATTGTTAGGACGTACGGTTGCAAAGATTAAACCATCTGTCACAATTTTCTTTTCAAATGCTTTTCCTGAATAGATTGGACGAGTAAAGACAATATTTCCACCTGCAGCCTCAATTGCTGTTACGTCTGAGATTAGACCAGAATTCAATTTACTCGCAATTTTAGGTGAAAGGTCTTTACCTAATGATGTGTGACCAAAAACTAAAGCTTCTGGTGACTCAGCATCAATTGCTGCAAGAATGGCTTGCGAGAAGCCGTCTGGTGTATATGATGCTAATTTTGCATCTTCAACCGTTACAACTCGGTCTGCTCCGTAATGAATTAAATCATTTGTTAGCGCACCTACAGATTCACCAACTAACACGGCTACAACCTCGCCGCCTTCTGCTACAATTTTACCCGCTGCAATTGCTTCAAAAGATACGTTTCGTAAAGCACCATCACGTGTTTCTCCTAGAACTACTACTTTTCTTGACATTATGCGTAACCCCCTAGATTCGCCTTAGTAAAATTTTGAAATCGCATACAAGATTACCCGAAAACTTATACCACCTTAGCTTCGTTATGAAGGAGTGAAACTAACTCTTTTACCTGATCTTCTAAATCGCCTTCAAGTACACGTCCAGCCTCTTTTTTTGGTGGAAGATAGATTTCAATTGTTTTTGTTTTTGCTTGTACATCATCTTCTTCCAAATCTAGATCATCTAACTCAAGCTCATCAAGCGGCTTTTTCTTCGCTTTCATAATTCCAGGTAAAGATGGATAGCGTGGTTCATTCAACCCTTGTTGACATGTAACAAGTAATGGTAAAGTCGTTTCAATAACTTCAGAGTCACCCTCAACGTCTCTTACTACTGTTACTGTAGAACCATCGATATCAAGTTTTGTAATTGTCGTTACATAAGGAATATCTAGAATTTCTGCTACACGCGGGCCAACTTGACCTGAACCACCATCAATTGCAACATTTCCGCCTAAAATAATATCGGCTTCTTTATCTTTTAGGTATTCAGCCAAAATTTTTGCAGTTGTGAACTGGTCTCCTTCTTCTAGGTCATCTTCTGTATTAATCAAAACTGCTTTATCAGCACCCATTGCTAAAGCGGTGCGTAACTCTTTATCAGCTTCATCAGTTGTGGCAACTGTGACAACAGTTACTTCGCCACCATGCGCATCACGGAGTTGGATTGCTTCTTCAACCGCATATTCATCATAAGGGTTAATAATAAATTCAGCCCCATCTTCACTGATTTGTCCATTGCTTACTACAATTTTTTCTTCAGTATCAAATGTCCTTTTCAAAATAACAAAGATGTTCATGAGTTTCCCTCCTAAAGGTATTGTGCAATTTCTTGTAAACTATTAATTTTCTTCAAATCTAGTATTATTTCCCTTTAAATGTCGGCGAACGTTTTTCTATGAAGGCTGATATTCCTTCTTGTCCATCCTCTGAAATGAACATTTCTCCAAATAAAACCGCTTCTCTTTTGACAGTTTCTATATATTGTTCATTTTTCATTGAATTTAATAATTCAATGGTCGCTTGTATAGATAAAGGGCTTTTTTGAGCGATCTTCCTAGCAATTGTCATTGTTTCTTCGTGAAGATTTTCTTCCGGGAAAGCTTGATTTGCTAATCCGTACTGTACAGCCTCATCACCGCTAATTGGGTCACTTGTCCAAAGCATTTGAGCAGCTTTAGCAACACCAACATAGCGAGGCAAGCGTGCTGTCCCAGCAAATCCAGGGATTAGTCCAAGCTGTAGCTCAGGTAACCCGAGTTTTGCCTTATTGCTAACGAGGCGGAAATGGCAAGCCATTGCCAGTTCAAGACCGCCACCTAAGGCAGCACCGTGAATACTAGCTATAATAGGTTTTGGGAATCGTTCCATTCTTTCGAATAGAGATTGCCCTTGTCTTGCAAGATTTGAAAATTCTTCACCAGAGTTTATGGTTGTAAACTCTTTTATATCAGCCCCTGCAGAGAAAAAGCGACCTTCCCCATGGATTACTAAAACTCTTACATTATCATCCTTCTCAATGTCATCTAGTAAACTTGTAAGCTCTTTCAAAACAGCAGTTGATAATGCGTTCGCTGGAGGTCGATTAATGCTAATAGTAGCAATGTACTCAGCAATCTTTACTTTAAAAAACTCCATCTGCATCCCTCCTAATTAAGAATATGTATGTAACACACCTCAATCAAATGCGCCTCGGCGTATTTGAGCCCGATTTTTAGGTCCACAGGAAGTGGGTCATTAAGACGTTGCCACAGGATGTGGCGTTGTTCTTAGTCTTTAAACTTATTTTATTGCTCGAAAAGTTTCGTTTGAAAAATCGTGGCATCCGCCGGAGGCTTTAACTTTATTCAGCCAAGGTTTGACTCCTCAATTAGATTGTTTACCCTTTTACACTATGCTACCACTTAAAATGTTATGAGAAACCCGCTGAATAAAGTTAAAAATTACTAGATGTGTGTCAATCCACAACCATTTACTAATAGAGCATGGACTTCTTTTGCCAAGGATGGCAAGTCATATTTTTGTTCGTTCATGACCCAAGTGGTTGCAGTTTCATCGATTGAGCCGAATATCATCTGTCTTGCTAAACGGACATCCAGGGCTGGATTAAACTCACCATTTTCTTTCCCAAATTGAATGATGGAATCGATGGTTCCTAAATACCCTTTAAGTACCTCATTAATCCGGTGACGTAATTCTTTATTTGATTGTCTTAATTCAAGCTGAGTTACGGTTGCAAGATGATGATCAGCTGCTAAAAGTTCGAAATGTTTTTCTACCAATGTTAATAACTTCTCTGCCGCACTCGATTTTCCTGCTATTTCAGCTTCAATTTTTTCAATAAATTCGCCCATTTTTTCGTGGAATAAAGATACAAGAATATCTTCTTTGTTTTTAAAATATAGATATATTGTTCCGTCTGCCACGCCTGCTTGCTTAGCAATTCTTGAGACTTGAGATTGATGATACCCATTCTCCGCGATAACAACTACCGCTGCGTCTATGATTTGCTTATATTTTGGTTTTGTATTTTTCAAGTTCTTACGTCCTTTCAGAAAAATGAATGAATAGTCATTCATATTTCTATAATAAAACCTAATCAATATACTGTCAAGATTATCTTCTTAATTTCTCATTTGCTCTATTAAGGGAAAGAAAAAGAGCCACAGGCTCATATCATGGCTCCTCACTGATGTTAACGCTAATGATGTATTTAGAGCTGATCGATCCTACTTTGCTTAATTAATTTTTGTTAGTTTTTCCTTTTCCTCTTCAACTAATACCCTGCGCAAAACTTTGCCTACAATGGTCTTAGGTAATTCTTTTCTAAATTCATATACTCTTGGAACTTTATATGCTGCTAAATGTTTTCGACAATGTTTATCAAGCTCTTCCTCTGTGAGTTGTTGGCCATCTTTTAAGACGACATAAGCCTTAACCGTTTCCCCACGATACGGATCTGGAATCCCTGCGACGACAGCCTCTTGTACTTTTTCGTGTTCAAACAATACTTCCTCAATTTCTCTGGGATAAACATTAAATCCGCCAGCAATTATCATATCTTTTTTGCGGTCCACCACATAGAAATATCCATCTTCATCCATGTAGCCTAAGTCTCCTGTTAATAACCAACCATCACGTAATGTATTTTCAGTTTCTTCAGGCTTATTCCAATATCCTTTCATAACTTGAGGACCTTTTACGACGATTTCTCCAATTTCCCCTATATCTGCAGGTTCACCTGTTTCCATTGAAAGCACCGTAGCATCTGTATCCGGCCATGGTAATCCAATACTTCCATTCACGCGATGTCCCCAAATTAAATTAGCATGTGTTACAGGGGAAGCTTCCGATAAACCATATCCTTCTACAAGCTTTCCACCAGTCACTTTTTCAAATTGTTCTTGTACTTCAAGTGGCAAAGCCGCCGAACCACTTATACAAGACTCAATCGAAGATAAATCATATTTCATTAGGTCAGGATGATTCAACAGACCAATGTACATAGTTGGTGCACCTGGAAACAGGGTTGGCTTCTGTTTATGAATCGTTTTTAGTGTATCTCCTGCGTTGAATTTCGGCATAAGGATCATTTTTGCAGCCATCATAATAGATAAGTTTAATACGGTTGTCATTCCGTACACATGGAAAAATGGCAGAATGGCTAAAATGGATTCTTCTCCTTTATTACATTTATACATCCATTTTGAACACATTATCGTATTAGCAACTAAATTTCGATGTGTTAGCATTACTCCTTTTGGAAATCCTGTTGTTCCACCTGTATATTGTAACAAGGCAAGGTCTTCTACTGGGTCAATGTCAATATCGATTTCTTTAGCTTCAGATGTGTTTATGATTTCCCTTAGTAAATGATTTGTTCCTTCATGTTCCACTTTGACTACAATACCATATTGTTTCTTTTGGATAAAAGGATAAATCAAATTTTTTGGGAATGGGAGATAGTCTTTAATTTCGGTTACAATTACATGTTCAAGTTCTGTTAGCGCTTTCACTTTTGAGACACGTGGAAAAAGAATATCTAATGTAATAATCGCTTTTGAACCTGAATCCTTTAAATGATATTCTAGTTCTCTTTCTGTATACAATGGATTTGTTTGTACCACGATTGCACCTGAAAACAGGACACCATAATAAGCAATTACACCTTGTGGGCAGTTTGGCAACATAATGGCAACTCGTTCACCTTTTTTGATGCCTTGAGACACTAAATAGTTTGCAAGTTTTAAAGCTTCTTCATACACTTGTGAAAAAGTTAATTCTTTTCCTTGAAAATGAACAGCGATTTTTTGAGGAAATTCACTAGCAGTTCTTTTCAAATATGCTTGAATCGGGATGTTTTCATACTCGAGCTGATGCGGAATTTCCTCAGGATAATTTGCTAACCACGGCCTTTCTAACTCCATCTAATAACCTCCCTTTAAATCATTCTAAAGAATACGAAGACGTATCCAAAGACCAGTTTGAATTTTCAAACCATTTATATTCATTATATTATATAGAATATTCGGTGACAATTAGATTCATGAATTGTTGCGGAAGTTTATGTCGTTTTACGACAAATTACCAAATGACAAATAAAAAAGGCTGTTGGTTAATTCCCAACAGCTCATTATCTTATAACACTAAATAAAGGATCCCAACAATAACAAATACTCCACTTACAACTAACAGTATTTTAGCTAGCTTTTCCATATTAAAAACCACCATTTCCAATCCCTGCGCCGATTACATAAGAGAGTCCCACCGATATAATCATGGATATAAATCCTACTGCGCGATTATCTTGTTGTATTTCAACATCTATGTCGAATTTCGGGGTTAAGAATTCAAAAATAAAATAGCCAATTAGAAGAAGGAAGAATCCAAATACTCCCCAGCCAATCATGACAAATAATGTATCGTGGTTTTGGATGGAATAGCGGAATATATTTGCAATCCCGAAAATTTTCCCTCCGGTTGCCATTGCGACTGAGAGATTTCCTTTTTGGATTTCTTCCCAATTTTTGTATTTGGTGACCAATTCAAATATGGCCATAAACAGAACTAAACACAGAATAACAACACTGTAATTAGCAGCCGTTAACACAAATTCATTATCCCAAAATTGATCCATTATCTTCTCTCCCTGTTAGAGATTACATTTCTTTGCAAATTTATTTTAATTCTACTACTGTAACGCCTGTTCCACCTTCTCCGGCTTCCCCAAATCTTGTAGATTTTACGGAGCGGTGATTTTTCAAGTATTCTTGAACTCCTTGACGCAAAGCACCTGTTCCTTTTCCATGGATAATAGATACACGTGGATAACCTGCAAGTAAAGCATCATCGATGTATTTTTCCACTCGAACCAAAGCGTTTTCGTATCGTTCACCTCGTAAGTCTAATTCTAGACTTACGTGATAATCTCTACCCCTTACTGTCGCTAGTGGCTTAGTTTCTACTGGTTTCGGACTGCTAACAAACTCGAGGTCTTTTTCTTTAACCTTCATTTTTAAGATCCCAATTTGAACCTGCCATTCGTTATTACCTGCCTTATCGATTAAATGGCCCTTTTGGTTTAAGCTAATTACCTTTACTTCATCACCAGGTACGAAATTTCTTTTTGCTTTGGTTGAAACAGATTGTTTATTCGTCTTGTTCGAAAGTTGAGGTACTGCATTTTCCAAACGCTTTTTCGCATCTATCAATTGATGTTCCTTAACAAGGGTTTGTTGTTCAAGCTTCATTTTACGTAAATCTCGAATGACTTCTTCTGCTTCGCTCGTTGCACTTTTGATTGTTTCAGCTGCTTTTTGTTCCGCTTTTTCATATAGTTTGTTACGTTGTTCATTAAATTCAATGATTTGCTCTTGAAGTTGTTTATGAAGTTTCTCTGCCTGTCTTCGGATATCTTCAGCTTCCTCAAGCTCCTGTTCAGCATCCTTTTTACTTTTCTCCAAGGAGGCGATCATATTTTCGACCGTATTCGTTTCAGAACTAATATGATTTTTGGCAGTGTGAATAATGCTATCAGATAACCCCAATCGTTTTGAAATTTCAAATGCATTACTTCGTCCAGGAACTCCGATTAAAAGCTTATATGTTGGACTTAAGGTTTCGATATCAAATTCGACACTTGCATTGATTACTCCTTCTCTGTTGTATCCATACGCTTTTAACTCTGGGTAATGGGTTGTAGCAATAACTCTTGCACCTCTACTATACACTTCATCAAGAATTGAAATAGCAAGGGCAGCCCCTTCTTGAGGGTCAGTTCCTGCTCCTAGTTCATCGAAAAGAACTAAACTGTTTTCGTCAACTTGTTTTAAAATATCTACAATGTTAACCATGTGGGAAGAAAACGTACTTAAGCTTTGTTCAATAGATTGCTCATCACCTATATCAGCGTATACCGATTCAAATACAGCAATCTCTGACTCTTCTTGTGCCGGTATTTGTAGGCCCGCTTGAGCCATAATCGTTAATAACCCGATTGTTTTTAATGTGACTGTTTTTCCCCCTGTATTTGGACCAGTGATCACAATAGAAGTGTAGTCTTTGCCAAGCTCAATATCATTTGGCACTACTTCTTGTGGGTCAATTAGAGGATGACGACCTTTTTTAATAAACACATAGCCATTCCCGTTGATTTTCGGCTTTGTCCCCTTTACCTTTTTACTGTAGCTCGCTTTTGTGAACATAAAATCAAGTTCCCCAAGCGTGTCTACATTTTGATAGAGTGGCTCATATTCTTCTGCTACTGCATTTGAAAGTTCTAGTAAAATACGGTCAATTTCTTGTTTTTCTCTAACCCTAGCTTCCTGTAATACATTGTTAAGGTCAACTACTGATTGTGGTTCAATAAACAATGTAGCCCCTGAAGAGGATTGGTCATGAACGATTCCACCGTAAGTCCCACGGTATTCCTGTTTAACGGGAATTACGTAACGATCATTACGAATTGTAATGATTGCATCTGAAAGTGTTTTTTGAGCGGAAGAAGAACGAATAATATGTTCTAGCTTCTCCCTAATTCTCGCTTCACTGCTACGAAGTTGGGTGCGAATTCCACGCAATTTGTCACTCGCTCCATCCATGACAACTCCATTATCATCAATACAGTTTTTTATTTTTTGTTCTAGTTCAAATAAGGGGGTAATACGTTCAACTAATTCACCGAGGATTGCAACTTCGATCGCGTCCTCAATCATACCTTCAACAAACTTCTTCATTTGTCTACCAGCATAGATAGTGCCTGCAATGTCTAAGAGCTCCATTGTATTTAAGCCACCGCCAATGCTTGCGCGCTTAACCGCAGCTCGGATATCCGTTAATCCCCCAAGAGGAACATTTCCTTTTAACCGTAATACCTTAGATGCTTCATCGGTTTGCTCTTGTAGAAAAACAACCTCCTCTACATTCGTAGAAGGAATCATTTGATCAACTTTTTCTCTTCCTAATGAGGATGAGACGTGCTGTTTTAGCAGTTCTTTCACTTTACCAAATTCTAAAACCTTTAAAACTCGTGGCTGCATGCTGTTACTCCCTTCTTGCTACCCACTACTTTAATATGGATGTATCTCCCTACAGGAGGAGAATAAATAGAATTATAAATTTCTTTTTAAATAAGCCAATAGTTCATCCTTTTCCCAGGTGTTAATAACACTTTCTTTTTTGATCCAACCTTTTGTTGCAGCAGAAATGCCATAACCCATATCTTCTAACATGTCTATATTATGTGCATCTGTGTTAATCACTAGTTTGACACCTGCATCTTGTGCCTTTCTAATATAATCTGAAGAAAGGTCCAATCTATTCAAGTTCGCATTTAATTCCAAGGCTGTATTCGTTTCTTTGGCTAGCTCAATTAGCATATCAACGTCTACGTCATATCCTTTTCTGCGCCCAAGTATTCTTCCAGTAGGGTGTGCGATGATATCAACATGAAGGTTTTCTAATGCTGTTTTTAAGCGTTGCATGATTTTCTCCCTTGGTTGTGAAAAGCTTGAATGAATGGATGCAATTACAACATCTACTTCTCGAATAAGTTCATCATCATAATCTAGTCTACCATCAGGAAGGATGTCCATTTCAACACCTGTAAAAATCATAAAATCATCATATTTTTCATTTAATCGTTTTATTTCTTTGTGTTGTTCTATTAATCGCTCGGGGGTAAGCCCGTTTGCAACACGAAGATATTGTGAATGGTCTGTTATAGCCATATAGCGGTAGCCTTTTTTCCTGCATGCTTCGACCATTTCTTCAATCGTGAAAGCCCCGTCACTCCATGATGTGTGCATATGGAGGTCGCCTTTTATATCTTCAAGTCGTATGTGTTCAACTTTCTGTTGAAAGGCTTCTACCTCTGAGCCATCTTCTCTTAGCTCTGGCGGGATAAAGGTGAGTCCGAAATATTGATAAAACTCTTCTTCCGTATCAAAAGTTTTCATTTCACCTGTTTCACTATTTTCAACGCCATATTCACTTATTTTTTCACCACGGTCTTTTGCCAATTGCCGCATCCTCACATTATGATCTTTACTGCCTGTAAAATGATGAAGGGTAGTTGCAAATTCATGTGGTTTCACAAGACGAAAATCAACCGAAATATCATAACTATACGAAATTTGAACGGAAACCTTTGTATCTCCGCTTGCAATGACACCACTTATGCCATTAAGACTTAATAGTTGTTCCCGTACTTTTTCAGGTTCATTTGTTGCAATAATGAAATCAAGGTCCTTTATCGTTTCTCTCATTCTGCGCAGACTACCTGCTCGAGAGAAAGTTGAGATTCCATCCATCTTACTTAATTGTTCCTCGATTTCTTCAGCGAGCGCTAGCATGAGAGCAATTGGCAAGCGCTCTGGTCGTTTGCCATATTCCTCGATGGAAGCGAGTATTTTTTCTTCTGTTTTCTTACCAAAACCTGCAAGATTTTGAATTTTTTCGTTTAAGCATGCTTGTTTTAACATTTCCATATCTTCAATAGCCAGTTCTTGATAAAGCTTAGCTATTTTTTTGCCGCCAAGACCTGGCAGGTCTAACAAAGGGATGAGTCCTTCTGGCACTTTTTCTTTTAATTCAGTTAGTACGTTTGAGCTGCCAGTTTCTATGTACTCTGTAATCACAGCTGCGGTTCCTTTTCCTATACCAGGGAGTGTTGTGAAGTCTTCAATGGTAGATAAACTTCGATCATCATTTTCCAATGCAGCTGCTGCTTTACGAAAAGCTGAAATTTTAAATGGGTTGTCCCCTTTTAGCTCCATATATATTGCAATTGTCTCTAATAGACGGATTACATCTTTTTTATTAATAGTCACTGTTAGCACCTACCTATCATTCCATACGATTAACTATCCAAAATGATACAGATTTTTTGCGAAAAAGTCACTTAATGTATCAGCTTTTTCATTTTTGACAAAAAAAACTCCTCTAACTAAATAGAGGAGTCAGTTACTAATTACTTGTCAAATCCACATGTCCTTAATTTTTCCAGTGAAGAATGGTGTGTGTTGTACGATCATTTTCGCCATAAATGAATCATTGAGATTAGACTGAACCATTTCAACTGGTAGTAAAGCTCCGATATAAAGCACAATAAAAACAATGAGGTATACCTCAACAAATCCTAGTAGGCCGCCAGCCCACCCGTTAATTTGTTTTAAAATTGGTAGATTTGCAAGGAAATCTAACATCGATCCTATAATCTGCCATAGGAACTTTGTAACAAAGAAAATAATTGCAAAAGCAATAGCACGATAATAAGACGTTTCTAAATTTGTACTTTCAAATAAAAATTTCATTGTCTCGGCGTCGCCGAATGATGGATATGGAATCCATAATACTAATTTTGGCATAAGTTCATCATAATAGAGATATGCGACGATAAATGCAACAATAAAGCCAGTAAGATGAACGATTTGAAGGATAAACCCTCTTCTTAAACCAACTAAGAATCCCATTAAGAGGATAATAATCAAAACTAAATCGAACATATCACTTCAATCCTTTTCATTTTTTGCTTGTTCTAAGAGTTTTTCAAGGTTTTCATAGTCTTCTTTTAACTTTAGATGTTCATGAACAATATTAACTGCTGTTAATACTGCTAGTTTATTAATATCAAGTGTCGGGTTTTTTCCGCTAATTTCTCTCATTTTATCATCGACAATTGAGGCCACAAGGCGAATATGACTTGTGCTCTCAGACCCGATAATTGAGTATTGCTGTCCATATATATCTACAGTGGTTCTTGTTTTTTGTGGCTGTGACAAGTATTTGGCCTCCATTCTAGTCAATCCTACAGATAATAATACCATGAACGTGATATTTATGGAAAGAAATCTCAACAAACGTTATGATAGAACATGTAGAATTTTATCCAAAAATAGTAGGAGATGTTATTTTTGTCTAATACTGTATTAAAATGTACCCTCGAAACGATAGAAAAAATGAAGACGGATTATAAAAGTCAATTGCAAGATAAGGTCCCACAGGGAGGATTATTTGTCGCCAAACTCCCTAGCTGTACAATTACAGCTTATAAATCTGGGAAAGTATTGTTTCAAGGAAATAGTGCTTTAAGTGAAGCTGCAAAATGGGACAGCTCTGTTACGTCCAGTAAAACGACCACAACTAACAAACCAGTTCCAAAGAATAGTGGCTTGCCAGCAAATATCGGAACATTATCAATGGTTGGTTCGGATGAAGTTGGGACAGGTGACTACTTTGGACCGATGACAGTCGTTGCTGCATTTGTTTCCAATGATAAGTTCGAGCTATTGAAGGAACTTGGGGTTAAAGATTCAAAGGATTTAAACGACAAACAAATTTGTGAGATTGCCGAATCGATTATTCATGTCATCCCTTATAGTCTGTTAATTTTACATAATGAAAAATACAATGAACTTCAAGCTAAAGGGATGACTCAAGGAAAGATGAAGGCCTTATTACATAACCAAGCAATCGCACATGTCTTGAAAAAAATTGCACCCTCCACACCCGATGGTATTCTAATCGATCAGTTCGCTGTTCCAGACGTGTATTTTAGACATCTTTCTGGTCAAAAGGAAATAATTAAGGATAAGGTTTATTTCAGCACAAAGGCTGAGGGCGTACACCTATCAGTCGCTGCTGCTTCAATTATCGCTCGTTATGCATTCATAAAAGAATTTGATAAATTAAGTGAGAAGTGCGGTTTGGAGTTAAAAAAAGGGGCCGGTGCTCAGGTTGATGTTGTTGCAGCTAAGCTAATAAAAAAGCATGGTGTTGGTGCACTGCGCACGTATACCAAACTACATTTTGCAAACACAGGAAAAGCGAAGAAAATAGCTGGGATATAAGATAAGAAAGGAGGGCAACTTTGGTCGACAAGCATAAGATGCCCCCAACCTTCCGAAATATTAGGCTTAGATCATAGAACCGACGACGTCTGAAGCTAGACAAATTAAAAATGGAGTGGGATAAAATACCCACTCCATTTTTTTATGAACGCAATGTTGCATCAAATTTCTCTGCAACTGCCTTTAGTACTTTTTCATGTGCTTTTGTTACTTCTTCCTCTGTTAGAGTACGTTCTGGATCAAAGTATTTGATCGAGTATGCAACTGATTTTTTACCAGGCTCCATACGCTCTCCTTCATATAGGTCAAAGATCGTAACATCGCGGAGTAACTTTCCACCCGCTTCAATAATGACCTGCTTCATATCACCTGCAGCAACTGAATTGTCCACGACAAGTGCGATGTCACGAGTCATTGATGGGTATCTTGGAATTGGCTGGTAGAGTATTTCTTCTACATCTGCTTCCAAGACATCCTTTAATGATAATTCAACCACATAAGTCGGTGTTAAATCTAAGTCTTTTTGGACATTTGGATGAATTTGACCAATAAATCCGATTTCCTTATTGTCTAATAATACAGTAGCTGTACGACCAGGATGCATATCTTCCACTCTTGCTTGAAGGAATGATGTTCTATTTCCAAGACCTAACTTTTCAAATAGACCTTCTACAATACCTTTAACCACATAGAAGTCCACTGCTTTTTTCTCACCCTGCCATGTTGGTGATAACCACGAACCTGTAAGAGCTATCGCAAGATGTTCTCTCTCTTCAGGTAGTTCCTGGCCAGGTCTAGTAATGAATACCGCACCAGTTTCATAAGTAGCTACACTGTCAATCTGGCGAGCGAGGTTATGTGAAACAACTTCTAATAAATGAGGAAGAAGACTAAGTCTTAAAAGACTACGTTCCTCGCTCATTGGCATTGCTAAACGTATAGGTTCGCTTTTTTCAAGTGCGTATTTAGTAACTTTTTCAGCACTAGTAAGTGAATATGTGGTGCTTTGATATAAGCCTACACCTTCTAGATATCTTCTAACTAAACGACGCTTAGCTTGGTAATCCGTTAATCTGCCAGGATTTGATTCGCCAACTGGGAGTGTTGTTGGTAGCTCATCATAACCGAATAACCGCGCAACTTCTTCGATTAAATCCTCTTCAATCGTAATGTCAGGTCTGCGAGTTGGTGCAGTAACATGGAACGTATTGTTATCCACAGTAAATGGGAATTGTAGGTTTGTAAAAATCTCTTCTACTTTTTCTTTTGTTATCTCAGTTCCTAACACTTTATTAATTCTCTCTAGTGAAACCGATACTTCTACAGGTTGAATATCAAGAGTATCCACTGCTACAACACCATCAAGAACCACACCGCCAGCAAGCTCTGCCATTAGCTCAGCAGCACGGTCAGCTGCTTCACGAGTACGATTTGCATCAATTCCTTTTTCAAAGCGAGCACTTGCCTCACTGCGTAATCCGTGATCCTTAGAAGACTTACGGATTGTACTTCCTGTAAAATAAGCAGACTCTATTAATACTGTTGTTGTGTCATTTTTTACTTCAGAATTTGCTCCACCCATTACACCTGCAAGGGCAACTGGCACCGTTCCATTTGTAATAACAAGGTGTTCGTTCGTTAATGTACGCTCTACATCGTCTAATGTTGTAATCTTTTCTCCGTTATTTGCACGTCTTACAAGAATTTCATTAGAGCCTAGTCGATCATAATCAAAGGCATGTAAAGGTTGGCCATATTCTAATAAAATATAATTTGTAATATCAACTACATTATTGTGTGGTCGAATTCCTTCTGCCATCAGGCGTGCTTGAAGCCACAATGGTGATGGACCGATTTTAACGTTCTTTATAACTCGCGCCACATATAATGGATTATCTTCCTTTGCATCAACAGCAATTGAAATATAATCCTCCGCTTTTTCCTCTGAGGTTATTACTTTTGGTTGTGGAAGTTTAACTTCTCTGCCTAGAATAGCTGCAACTTCATAAGCAACCCCCAACATGCTCATAGCATCAGAACGATTAGGTGTTAGTCCTAACTCAAGAACTTTGTCATCAAGATTTAGTTGGGCAATCGCGTCCGCTCCTGGCTCAACATCATGTGGAAATACAAAGATACCTTCTGAATATTCTTTTGAAACAAGTTTTGATTCAATGCCAAGCTCTTGTAGGGAACAAATCATACCATTTGATTCTTCACCTCGAAGCTTCGCCTTTTTGATTTTGAAGTTACCTGGAAGTACAGCTCCTACCTTTGCCACGACCACCTTTTGGCCTTTTGCAACATTTGGTGCACCACAAATAATTTGAACAGGTTCACCTTCACCTAAATCGACTTGACATTTATTTAATTTATCAGCATTGGGATGTTGCTCACATTCTAATACATGACCGACAACAATTCCGCTAATGCCTTCCCCTAAATGATCGACACCTTCAACTTCAATTCCACTTCTAGTGATTTTCTCTGCTAATTCTTCAGCAGTTACACCTGATAAATCAACGTATTCTTGTAACCATTTATATGAAACAAACATGTTTTTTCCCTCCTTAAGCCCGATTAAATTGTTTGATGAAACGATTATCATTTGTGTATAAATGACGAATATCATCAATTCCGTATTTTAACATTGCAATACGCTCTGGGCCCATTCCGAACGCGAAGCCTGTATATTTCTTTGAATCAAATCCAGACATTTCAAGTACATTTGGATGAACCATACCAGCACCTAAAATTTCAATCCAGCCTGTTTTCTTACAAACATTACAGCCATCTCCACCACATTTAAAGCATGAGATGTCCATCTCTACTGAAGGCTCAGTGAATGGGAAGAAGCTTGGACGTAGACGGATTTCACGATCTTCACCAAACATTTTCTTTGCAAACGTATTTAAAGTACCTTTAAGGTCACTCATACGAATGTTTTCATCCACAACCAATCCTTCAATTTGAGTGAATTGATGGGAATGTGTCGCATCATCGTTGTCTCGGCGGTATACTTTACCAGGACAGATGATTTTTACAGGTCCTTTTCCTTTATGCTTTTCCATTGTTCTTGCTTGAACAGGAGACGTTTGGGTACGAAGTAAAATATCCTCAGTGATGTAAAATGAATCCTGCATGTCCCTTGCTGGGTGGTCCTTCGGTAAATTTAAGGCCTCAAAATTGTAATAATCTTTCTCGACTTCTGGCCCCTCAGCGATTGAATAACCCATACCAAGGAAAAGATCTTCAATTTCTTCAATTACCTTAGTAAGTGGATGAGGTCCACCTACCTTAATCGGTCTTCCAGGTAAGGTCACATCGATTGTTTCAGAAGCAAGTCTTTTTTCAACTTCTTCTTTTTCAAGTAACTCCTGCTTTGCAGTTAATTTTTCAGTAATTTGCTCTCTTACTTCATTCACAAGCGCACCCATTTTAGGACGCTCTTCGGCAGAAAGCTTGCCCATCCCTCTTAGTACTTCAGTGATAGGTCCTTTTTTTCCTAAATACGCAACACGAATATCGTTTAATTCTTTAAGATTCGTTGAAGCTTCGACTTTTGCCAGAGCTTCTTCTTTCAGCTCAAGTAATCTTTCTTGCATTCATAATTCCTCCTTTTTTCTTAGAAAAGCACAAGGCGCCCCAATTCCAGCTAAAAGTATACACGTCCTGTGCATAGCACTGGAATCCTAGCCATCCTGGCATGGGCTTGTGACCTCGAGCCGATGGCGCCTGGAGCTAGACATCAAGACAAAATAAAAAACCTCAATCCCAAAAAAGGGACGAGGTTTAGATTCGTGGTACCACCCTTGTTAACAATTATCAAATACTAATTGTTCACTTCGTTTCGATAACGGCAAATGCCGGTACACCTTTACGTTTTGAATGACAAAACGGTCCCAGTGCCAACTCAAGAGGTGAATTCACTTTCTTCTTCTATAAAAATGCTTGCAGTCTCGGCATTTTCTCCCTAGATAGTGAGTGGAAAGTTACTGGTCTCTATCACTGTTTTTACGATATAAGGATGTTTAAAAAGTCACCAAATGATAAGCATCGACTTTTTAAAACACAGATTTTATGTAAGCATATAAATTATATTATACGTATCTTTGTTGTACAAATCAAACCCATTTTAATTCTTTTTTCGTATAAATGGGAGATAGAGAATAAAAAACATAAACAATGCGACTATTTCCAAGGATAAAATATACCAAGGGTACGGACCCAAAAAATCGATTAGGCTTGGATTTATTGGCTTTCGTGCGAGAAACATATAATTTCCACCTGTTGCTTTGTTAATAAAAAAGACAACTATTGCAATAACATTTAAAGCAGCAAATGCCTTCCAAATAGATGTGAAAGCCGGCCTACAATTCTCATACCAAATCATGTACAAGCTCGCTAGTATGATGGCGATATGTGCTAGAAAAAAATGAAAATAGCGATAATGTGGAAAATCATAAGCAAGCTCTGGTGTAAGCATTGCTTGTAGAGCACCACCAATGCCTAGGAAATACGTAATTTCAAATAAAAAAAACTTTCGTGTTAACAACATGATGATACTTAAAAACAATGAGATTGAGCATAGCTGAAATGGCAATGAATCTACTGGATCCCATACTCCCGTTTTCAAATACCATATGTAAAGAGATAGTTCGCTTGCTAATAAAAAGAAAGCTAAGGAATAACGGATTGCTGATTTTCTCTTTGTGAGTGTTGCTCGAAAAATAAATAAAACTATCCCTGAAGCAAACAATAAGCCTAACATCACAACATGTGAAAGAGCTAACCACCGAAACGGGTCTCCGATAACGGAACTTCCGAAAAAGTCGTTTATTATACTCCCCCCTCTTTATCGTAAATGATACAGTAAAATCCCTGCTGCTACTGCAACGTTTAATGATTCACTTCTACCGAAGATTGGGATATAAAGGTTTTGATCTGTTTTATCTAGTAATTCTGGCTCGACTCCATTTCCTTCATTTCCAACAATCAATGCAAATGACTCTCCAACAGACGCTTGTTTATAATCAACTGCATCTTTTAAAGATGTTCCATATACTTTAATCCCATTTTGTTTAAGTTTTAAGATAGTGTCGTGAAGATTTTCTTTTATAATAGGTATATGAAATATGGAGCCTTGTGTAGAACGAATGACCTTTGAGTTATAGACATCAACGCTTCCTTCACCAATAATGACTGCATCAATTCCTGCTGCATCTGCCGTTCGAATCATCGTCCCTAGATTACCGGGATCCTGTACAGCATCTATTAATAAGAGCCTAGAGATCTTTCCACCTTCTTTTACCGAGTATTGCTCACAAACTGCAGCAACTCCTTGAGAAGTATCAGTATCACTTATTTCCTGCATGATTTTTTCCGTCACAATCGTGATTGATAAATCATCTACAATCCACTCTGATGGGATGTCTGTTGTTTCACTTATAATCAATTCTTGGATGACTACATCACTTTTTAATGCCTCTTCTACTAAATGAAATCCTTCTATCATAAAAGTTCTTGATTTGTCACGTTCCTTTTTTGTATGTAGTTTTTTCCATTGTTTTATTTGAGGATTTTTATTTGATTCGATTCGTTTCAACTTGTCAATTGCTCCTTTTTGCTAATTCTTTTTCCATTATATCCTAACAAAGATACATAATAAAACGGTATAACGTAAATCATAGTAAAGAAAAAGTTACATATGAAAGGTGTGCATGTGAATGAACTTAAACTTAAGACATGCTGTAAAGCACAATGTCACAGGAAATTCTCAGGCTGAATTAGAAGATACAATAGTAGATGCTATCCAAAGTGGCGAAGAAAAAATGCTTCCTGGTTTAGGTGTTTTGTTTGAAGTCATTTGGCAAAATGCAAGCCAAGAGGATAAGCAAGAAATGCTTGCAACATTAGAGCAAGGATTAAAGCAGTAGTTAGAAAAAGCCGATGATAAACTCATCGGCTTTACTTGTTCTTATTCAAATTTAATTTTGTTGACAGTCTCTTGATCAAGACGTTTGATTACTTCTGCAATTAACTTAACAGCATTTTCATAATCATCACGGTGAAGAATTCCTGCGTGTGAATGAATGTAACGGGTTGCGATTGTAATCGCTAATGATGGAACGCCTTCTAATGTAATGTGGATTGCTCCAGCATCTGTTCCACCACCTGCAATCGCATCAAATTGGTATGGAATACTTAGCTCATCAGCCACTCCAACAACAAAATCACGCAATCCCTTGTGAGAAACCATAGAAGCATCGTATAAAATGATTTGTGGACCTTCTCCCATTTTACTCATTGCTTCTTTTTCAGAAATCCCAGGAGTATCGCCTGCAATACCTACATCAACTGCAATCGCAATATCAGGTTTAATCATCGTTGCAGCTGTTTTTGCACCACGAAGACCGACTTCTTCTTGTACACAACCAACACCATAAACAACGTTAGGATGTTCTTCATTCTTCAGATATTTTAGAACGTCAATTGCAATTGCACAGCCGATTCGGTTATCCCAAGCTTTTGCTAGTAGCATTTTTTCATTATTCATAACTGTGAATTCAAAATATGGCACCACCTGATCACCAGGTTTCACACCAAATTCAAGAGCTTGTTCACGACTTGATGCACCAATATCAATAAACATATCTTTAATTTCTACAGGCTTTTTACGTGCTTCAGCAGATAATATATGTGGTGGTTTTGAGCCAATAACGCCCGTAATATCACCTTTACTCGTGACAACGGTTACACGTTGTGCAAGCATAACCTGTGACCACCAGCCTCCAACGGTTTGGAAACGCAAAAATCCTTTATCATCTATTTGTGTTACCATGAAACCTACTTCATCTAAATGTCCTGCAATCATTACTTTTGGACCCTCTGCATTACCCGCCTTTTTTGCAATAATGCTTCCAATCCCATCGTACGAAATTTCATCAGAATATGGTGTTATGTATTTTTTCATGATTTCACGCGGCTCTCGTTCATTACCAGGAATTCCTTTTGCATCGGTAAGATCTTTAAGCATCGTTAATGTTTCATCAAGCTTTGTCATTAATAAATCACCTAACTTTCCTAAGTTTGATCACCATTTCATTATACAGAAAATGGTGGCAATTGAGCAATCAGGGACTTTTTATTTCGTCCCACTAGACCCAAAACCACCTTCACCTCTTTCAGAAGTTGTTACTTCCTCCACTTGTTGTAAATTAACCTGAGCGACCTGGGCAATGACCATCTGCGCAATACGCATTTGTTTTTCTACCACAAAGTCCTTTTTGCCATGATTAATTAATATAACAGCGACTTCCCCACGGTACCCTTCATCAATTGTTCCAGGGCTATTTAAAACAGTAACCGAATGTTTTAGTGCTAGTCCGCTTCTTGGTCTTACTTGGGCTTCGGTTCCTGGAGGCAGCTCAATTTTGATTCCCGTTTTAATTAATTCAGCCTCTCCAGGTTTAATTACTTTTTCTTCAGCAGAAAATAAATCCAATCCTGCATCACCTGGGTTTGCTTGTAACGGGAGCCTTGCATCCTCGTTTAACAGCATTACTTTTAAGTTATATGTCATAAGTAGTCCTCCTCAATAAAAAACAAACTAAAAAAATTATAGCAAATTAATCAAAACTTGAAACCTTTTAACTGTTTCAATCGTATATGTTGGCAGATTGAGAATGGAGGGAGTCCTCTTATGTTTGTCCTACTTATTCGTTTTGTACTATTACTTCTTATTATTTTCTTATTATATCGGATTTTTAAGTATGTCCTTAACCCAAAGAGGAAACTTGAACTTGCTCAAGAAAAACGAGAATTCTACTGGCTTGACGATCTTGCAAATGTTCATAAAAACTTTTTATTAACATATAAGGGAGTTTTATTTGAGGGAGAAAAATATTTAGGAACAACGAAGAAATCGTTTGAAGTTGTCTCGATTTTTGTCTGGGCCAAAGACGACAATCTAAAGGGATTAAATTATACAGATTTTCAATACATTGAACGTAGGATTAGTGAAGTATACCCGCATGCTAAAATTGATTGGAAAAGTCCGATAAAAGAACTTATTAAAGAAAACAGTCGTGAGCGTTAACTCACGACTGTTTTTCATTGATAAGATCTACCTGTTTTAGGTTTGAAAAATTCATGCCATTTGATAATGACTTGTTTTTCTCTAAGTAAATAGAACAATAGAGTTAGTGCAAGGAGAATAGCAAGAATAACTGTCGTGGAGAATTCACGGATAAATTGTCCGAAAACGGTGTAAAGAAGAGCTACTGGGATATTTGTATAGAAGGAGCCTTTGGCATATTCTCGGAAATTTCGAGTCACATCTTTGATGCACAATGATAAAAGATGAAAATTAATAAAAGGAATAAGACGTAAGATTGCAATTTGCCCAATCGTAAATTTCACTCGTTCACCCAACCATTTTTGCTTAAGATTAGTAATTTTTTGCGACAATCTAGGAACTTGACTATATAAAAAATAGAAAAGAATGCTAAGCATGGTTAAACCTAGGATGGAATAGATCGTTCCAAATACGGATCCAAATAATATTCCCCCGACAATACATATTACAGGTACTGGAATGAAAAAGAAGGGACGAATAAGATGTATCCCAATAAATATAATGGGGGCAAGCAGTCCAGTGGATTCAATAAAAACAAACAGAAGTGTCATTGTTTCATCCAAATACACAACTCACCTCTCTTTCGTTAGGTTACTTCGGTGCTATTTAAGCATATACAAACGTACAAGTTGTTATGACAGGTTAACTAAAATATATGTATAAAGGGCTATCGTAACAATTGAAAGAATGGGAAGCATGATGACAAATTGCTTATGCTTTGTTTTATGGCGAAATTGTCTCATCCCAAAGGTTGCCCCTAGTGCACCACCTACAATGGCGACAACCCAAATATGCTTTTCAGAAATGCGCCATTTGTTATTTCTAGCTCTATTTTTATCAATATACATAAGTAAGAATCCATATATATTTAGAATTACATAGATGAAAAAGAGATAGCTCATTATTATTCCTCCGTTATTGACTAAAACAAAAAAGGTTACTCTCATTTTACAATGGGAGTAACCTTTTTACCTAGACTTATTTGTAGTCTAGCTTCAGCAACTAGAAATTCAGGAAACTTCAACTCCTCCGGCAAAGGCAAATTACGCCTCGTAGTCGCAGTATCCAGTTTCCTCATTTCTGGTCAAGTCGCTTCCGCTTTTTTATTTTAAGTTGTTTTTAGCTACAGTTGCTAATTCTGCAAATGCTTTTTCATCGCTAACAGCTAGGTCAGCAAGCATTTTGCGGTTTACTTCGATACCAGCTACTTTTAACCCGTGCATTAAACGGCTGTAAGAAAGTCCGTTCATACGAGCAGCTGCGTTGATACGAGTAATCCATAGCTTACGGAAGTCGCGTTTCTTTTGACGACGGTCACGGTAAGCATACATTAATGATTTCATTACTTGTTGGTTTGCAACTTTATATAAAGTGTGTTTTGAACCGAAATAACCTTTAGCTAATTTTAATACCTTTTTACGACGTTTGCGTGTAACTGTTCCGCCTTTTACTCTTGGCATTTTGTTTCCCTCCTAAGATCAATAACCGATTATTTAATGTTGTCTAACATGTGGCGAATACGTTTGAAATCGCCTTTGCTAACTAATGTAGCTTTACGAAGCTTACGCTTTTGCTTTTGAGATTTATTTCCGAATAAGTGGCTTGTGTATGCATGTGAACGTTTAAGTTTACCAGATCCTGTTTTCTTAAAACGCTTTGCAGTACCACGGTGTGTTTTCATTTTTGGCATAGGGAGTTCCTCCTCAATTCATTACTTTTCGATTTTAGGTGCTAGTACTAAAAACATGCTTCTTCCATCCATTTTTGGGTGGGATTCAATCGTAGCTACTTCAGCACAAGCTTTAGAAAAACGATCTAAAACACGTTGACCGATTTCTTTATGTGTAATCGCACGACCTTTAAAGCGAATAGACGCTTTAACTTTGTCGCCCTTTTCAAGGAATTTAATTGCGTTACGAAGCTTTGTATTAAAATCATGCTCATCAATTGTCGGACTAAGTCTAACTTCCTTAATATTGATAACCTTTTGGTTTTTACGAGCTTCTTTTTCTTTCTTCTGTTGCTCAAAACGGAATTTACCGTAGTCCATTATACGACATACAGGTGGTTTCGCGTTAGGTGCAACCAATACAAGATCAAGATTTGCTCTTGCAGCAATTTCTAATGCTTCATTTTTGGATTTAATTCCAAGCTGATCACCGTTTTGACCAATCAAACGAACTTCGCGGGCACGAATGCCTTCGTTTACCATCATGTCTTTGCTAATAATTAGCCACCTCCAAGGTTTTTTAAAGAATGCCTCGTTTGAAATCTTGCGCATTTTACAGATTTGAGACAAACAAAAAAGTGTGAATGTATACACACCCACACTATTACAATTCATTTACACATTAATGATTAATGAACGTAAGACCTACCAACTGCAATTTGCGTCAATCAGGTGAGAAGCGGGTGCCTCTACTTTCTCAAACAAGTATTCAATTACCTACAAAAGTATAACATCTATGATGATAACTGTCAAACGGTGCAACTAGAATAGTGCAACGAAATTCATTCTAGCATGCACCTTTATGTTTGACAAGCTTTTTTTATTTTTTTACTTCCTGTAGGATCGCTGAAAGGAAAGCATCAAAGGACATAGTCTCAGATTTCTGCTCACCGTATTTACGGACATTTACCGCTTTTTCTCCCATTTCATTGTCACCTACAACAAGCATAAATGGAATTTTTTGCATTTGTGCTTCACGGATTTTATAGCCTATCTTTTCATCACGGTCGTCAATTTCGACACGTAATCCTTCTGCCTGAAGTTTCTCTTGAACACTCTTCGCATAGTCAAGATGTACATCAGGAGAAACTGGAATGACTTGAACTTGAACAGGGGCTAACCAAGTTGGAAATGCCCCTTTATACTCTTCAATCAAGTAAGCAACAAAGCGTTCCATTGTTGATACAACACCACGGTGAATAACAACTGGACGATGTTGTTTTCCATCTTCACCAATATAAGTTAAATCAAAACGTTCTGGTAATAAGAAGTCAAGTTGAACAGTTGAAAGTGTTTCATCTTTTCCAAGTGCTGTACGAACCTGAACATCAAGTTTAGGACCATAGAATGCTGCTTCACCTTCTGCCTCGAAGTAATCCAGACCAAGGTCATCCATCGCTGCCTTTAACATAGATTGAGCTTTCTCCCACATTGCGTCATCATCGAAATATTTTTCAGTGTCAGCAGGATCGCGGTAAGAAAGTCGGAAGCTAAAGTCTTGAATATCAAAGTCTTTATAAACCTCTAAAATAAGATTTACAACGCGTTTGAATTCTTCCTGAATTTGGTCAGGTCGAACGAAGATATGTGCATCATTAAGAGTCATTCCTCTAACACGTTGAAGACCCGATAATGCGCCACTCATTTCGTAGCGGTGCATTGTTCCTAATTCTGCAATTCGAATTGGAAGCTTGCGATAGCTATGAATACCATTTTTATATATCATCATGTGATGTGGACAGTTCATTGGACGTAACACAAGCTCTTCATTATCCATTTCCATTATTGGGAACATGTCTTCTTGATAATGATCCCAGTGACCAGAAGTTTTATATAAATCAACGTTTGCAAGTACTGGTGTATACACATGGTCATAGCCTAGTCTTACTTCTTTATCTACAATATAGCGTTCGATAACGCGGCGTATCGTCGCGCCTTTTGGAAGCCATAATGGCAATCCTTGACCTACTTTTTGTGAATTTGTAAACAGGCTTAGTTCCTTACCTAATTTACGATGGTCACGTTCTTTAGCCTCTTCTAGTAAACGAAGGTATTCGTCAAGTTCAGCTTTTTTAAAGAATGCAGTTCCGTAAATACGTTGTAGCATTTTATTGTCACTATCTCCACGCCAGTACGCACCAGCAATGCTTAATAGCTTAAATTCTTTAATTTTTCCTGTTGAAGGAACATGGACACCACGGCAAAGGTCAAAAAATTCACCTTGTTCGTAAATTGATAAAGGTTCTCCCTCCGGAATATCTTGAATTAATTCAATTTTAAGCTCATCGCCGATTTCCTCGTATCTTCTTAATGCCTCATCACGCGAAACCTCGACACGATGGATTTCAAGATTTTCATTTATGATCTTTTTCATTTCTTTTTCGATTTCAGGCAGATCTTCAGGTGTTAATGATTTTTCCATATCAATGTCATAGTAAAAACCATTTTCAATAACTGGCCCTACACCAAGCTTAACATCCTTGTAT
Source organism: Ferdinandcohnia sp. GQ5 (assembly GCF_059759275.1). NCBI lineage: Bacteria > Bacillati > Bacillota > Bacilli > Caryophanales > Bacillaceae > Ferdinandcohnia > Ferdinandcohnia sp. GQ5. Next base: position 8,145 of record NZ_JCAXEW010000031.1, on the reverse strand, counting down.
AGGCGTTTAATTGCTTGAGCCATAAGGTGAGCTGTACTGTGTCGCATGATTTCTAATGCTGCATCAGTATCTTGGGTAATGATTGCTATTTCACCATCTTCATGAATTTCAGTTCGTAAATCAATCTCTTTTCCATTAAACTTACCAGCGATTGACTTTTTCTTTAGGCCTGGGCTGATTGATCCTGCAATATCTTCTGTTGTTGTTCCTTTAGGAAACTCCTTCACTGCTCCGTCTGGGAATGTAATTTTTACTACATCTGACATCAGTTTTCAACTCCTTTTAAATTAAAAGCACAAGGCGCGCATCCTTAGGCTACAAGTATAAGATTAGCGCCGACAGAAGGTGCCTTTTTCCTTCTGAAGCGATTTGCTTAGACCCGAGAGCCGATGGCGCCTTGGGCTAGATATAAAAATGTGAAAATAAAAAATACCCGTCCCCAAAAAAAGGGACGAGTATATGTATCGTGGTTCCACCCTTGTTTCCACTCGAGAAAAATCGAATGGCTCAAGAAACAAATAACGGTTATCCCGTCAGTAATTACAACTTTGATAAACAAAGGTTCACTACTGAAGTTTAGAGGTGGTAAAAGTATCATTCGTGTTAGGAAGCTTCCAGCCTTGGCCTCCCTCTCTGAAAACCGTAATTATACAATCGTGTCCTCATCATAACTTTTAAATTATAGACTACTCATTCATGAGTATTTGTAATATGTAGGTATTATAGTCTTATTTAAAAGTTAAATCAAGGGCAGTTCGTATATTTCATATTTTTTTTGCTTTCTGCCGTGTGTTTTCAAAGGACTTCTTCGTGTAAATTGTGACATTCTCTAAAAAAATATTGTGGATGGTCTGTACCATTCCATTATCAATCTGGTCCGTATAAATTGAAATTGACTTCGGAGCAATTGATACTAATGGTGCCAATACTGCAGAATCAATGTACAAGGGCTGGTGTAGGATTAGTTTTCGATCAATATATTTAAACAATTCATCTCGCTTAATTTCAGTAAACTCATGATTATAAAAATAAAATTGCTCATCATGTAAAATATGTAATTGTTCAAGCTTTGGTTCTCGCTTCTCTCTAAATTCCCTCAGTCCTTGAATAAATGTTTGATACTCCTGCTCAAGCTTGTATTCATCAATAGCAGATTCGATTATTTGCAATAATGCCTCATTATACGACCGCATGCGAAACTTTAAAAATGATTCAAACGAGAAAGAAATAGGAATTTCCATAAAATCGTGAAGCGCTTCCTCTATCAGTTGTTCCCGCGGCACGACATCTTGAACCCCTGGGATATCAGGGTTATTCCCATCCATCAATCCTTTGGCAATTTCTAATATTTGCTTCTTCTCTTCATAATCGGTAAAGTAAAATAAATTTTCAATGTAATCAAGAATCCAATTGTCCTCTTTGTTATGAATGATAAACTCGGCCATTACCGGAATGACCACAACCTGAACTGCATATTGTATTTTCTCTGAAATGAAAACAGACACGACATTCTCCTCATCATTGACAACTTCTATGTAATCTATAGAAAGAGCTTTTGCCTTTGCAACTAAGCCCTTATACATTTTTTGTGCATCTGTTATTTCTTGGAAATGCATTTCAATCAAGCTAGTCCCCCCATTTCACCAATACCATTACCCTGTTACATGTATATGGTGAATCGGACAACTTTAGAATAAAAAAATTGGCTTTCTCTTTTTCGAGAAAGCCAATTCGATTAGTATCGTCTGTTTTTTCCTTTAAGTTCAACTGGTTTTGCTAAATATTTGATTCGTTCCATGATTCGAGCAGCTTTGACCTTTTCCTCTTCACCACGTTGCGTATATGATAAATGGTGTTCAAGACCTTTAAAATCGAAATTTGATGTAAAGAAGGTCGGTAAGTTTTCAAGCATACGGTATTGCAGGATACTACCAAGAATATCGTCACGCATCCAACTAGACATCGATTCTGCACCAATATCATCTAGCATTAAAACTGGTACTTTTTTAACTGCATCAATTTTTGAATTGATTGATTGGTCCTGTAAGGAACCTTTTAACTCCCTCATAAATTCTGGTACATACACAAGCATCGAAGAGACCTTTTTCTGAGCTAGTCCATTTGCAAGGGCTCCTAAGAAGTAAGTTTTCCCAATTCCAAACGAACCGTGTAAATATAATCCCTGCATCCGTTTGCCAGGTTCATAGTGGTCGAGAAATTCCTGAATTAAAAGAATTGCATCTGACCGTCCTTCATCAAATTCTAGAGATTCGAGGGATGCATCAAGGATATCTTTTGGAACATACATACTCTTAATTAAAGATTTATATTTAATCTGTTCATCGTGCATTACCTTTTTCGGACATCTTTCATAGCTTAATTCAATTGAGTTACCTTTAAGTTCAAGATGAGGATGAAAGCCCTGTAGCATATTTTTACACGAATGAAGGCTTTCACATTTATTACATTCCTTGCTTTGATTGATATATTCGTAAAGCTTAACAAGACTTCTATTAATCGTATCATTAGTAATTTGATCCTGATGTGCGTTTATAAAGTCTCTTACCTCAGAATGGTTTAATACCTCATGTTTAATTTGTTCATATCGCTGCTGAAAGCCAGCATGATTTGAAAGTTTTTTCAAAGAATCCTGAATCGGTTTCATATCCTCACCCCCATCTTATTGGTTATTCTTTTTTAATCTTTCTTCAAACAGACGTTTCTTCTCTTCAAAGGAAGGACTTGATGCATTTTCCTTTGCTTTTTCCTTTTTTGGAGTTTCTTCTTTTGTACCTTCATCCTCTTGTTTTAACCAGTCAGGTAATAACTCTTTGCGAATCGGTTGTCTTTTATATTTATTTGTCTTTTTATCTGCAGTCCAATTATGCTTTTTGGCCGTCTCCATTGCATCCTTAACTGTCTTTATATTTAATCTTGCCCAGTTACTTGCAATGGTTTCGATATAAGACTTTGTTAATCTCATATCCGATTTTAACATGACATAATATAACAGTACATTCACAACACCTGGAAGTAAGTTTTGACGGAACATCACATCTTCTATAATTTTCAATTCAGAAACAGAAGGCTGTGACCCTCCAGATACATCGATTAAAAACTCTTTTGGTGAGATTCTTTCCAGTTTCTGAATTAATTCTTCTTCCTTTGTTTGAGGAACTTTGTTTACCATTGTTTGATTTGGTAATGGTTGAACCCTTTCTGTTAAATTAGGTAATTCATTACCAGTTTCAAATTGATACCAGTCTCTTGAAGCCTTTCTTAATTTTTCGATATCAATTTTTTCGTTTGGATCAAAAGCACTCATAACAATCCCCTGCATCTCAACCGGATCGATTCCATAAAGAAAAGAAAGCTTAGTGATTGCTTCTCTTACTCTAGGTGTAATGGCATTTCTCGGAATCATTACATCTGAAAGACCTGCAAAAAACAAATCGAAATTAAAGATTTCGTTTTCGATTACAAGCTTTTTCTCATGACTACGATCCATGTATTCTGTATTGTCATCACGTTCAAGATTGCTTTTCATTTCATCACTAATCGATGAAATCATTTTCGAGACTTGAGCAGAGGCAAATACCTCATTAAATGCTTTCGTAATCGGTTTATATGAATCTAAATCAGGTTCATGATCTGAAAAGAACTGCTTGAGTTTAAAAAATTTACCTTTTCCTAATCTGTTATACAAATAAACATTAAGAACACCATCTGTAAAAAAAGCTCTAGGTGAGAGTGGTGCCTGCAACTCATAGATAAAACTCCTAGAATGCTCATCGGATTTTACAAATGTTTTTAATAAGCCGATACCTTCAAGCTTTAATCGTTCTTGATAAATATCCTGTAGATTCGTTTGTAACAGTGCCATTAACGTATAATGGGTACTTTCCTCTCCCCATAGTCGGTTTTGCTCCAACTCACTCCACAAAGTCATATATAGACTGAAGGCTTTCATTCCAATAAGAGGTTGGTAAAGCAAAGATACAATTTTCCGGTCATAATCATGCAAAAGGTCAGCAGAATGCACAATATAACGATCAACTGGTACTAATTCCTTCCAATGCTCCATTTCATCAAAGCCTTCCATTTTTATAGGATGTCAAAAAAGTCGGCCGAAAAGGACACATCGAATTTCTGCGTAAACTGCTCCAAGTACATTGTGAATAACCTGGTTATGTGCTTGCGTCTACTAGATTATTCACGATGACAATTCCTCAGCGCAAGGCTGCAAGGGAGTTAACTCAAGCAGTTACTCGCGCCGGTACTCGGGAGCTCGCGACGCCTTGAAATTACGACGCACAGGACGTGCTAGTGTCGACAAAACATGAGGCCGTAGCGTTTTTGTCGACGTGGTCCTTTTTAACCTCATTTTTGAACACGCATTTATAGTTCAAAAAAGAGCTTAACACGTATCTTAAGCCCTTTAGCGTTCTCTTTTTATTAATTCCTTTAATTCATCGATAAAAACATTTATATCTTTAAATTGGCGGTAAACTGATGCAAAACGAACATACGCAACTTCATCTACCTTTGCCAAATGGTTCATTACATATTCACCAATAATATCGCTATTGACCTCTGCAATCCCTTGACTACGTAGTTCCTTTTCAACGTCATGAGTGATATCCTCTAATTGTTTCAAGGAAACTGGACGTTTTTCACACGCTTTAATTAGCCCCCGCAGCATCTTTTCCCTGCTGAACTCCTCGCGGGTACCTTCTTTTTTAACCACAATCAAAGGAATTTCTTCCACTTTTTCAAATGTCGTAAACCGATACTGGCATTTTTCACATTCTCGTCTTCTACGGATTGAACGACTATCATCAACTGGGCGTGAATCCAAGACTCTCGTTCCATTATGTTGACAAGTAGGGCATCTCATTCCTAACAACTCCCTTCTTAGGAGATCTCTATAGGATGTTCAAAAATTCGGTCAAAAATGACACATCAAATTTCTGCGTTGGCTTGCTTCTGCGTTCCTCACGTATTAACTGCATACGCTCCGGTACTCAAAGCTGCACCGCCTTGAAATTCTTGGTCCTTTTCACCCTCTTTTTTGAACACACACTCTATGTATTCATATTATAAGAAAGATTTTCATTGGACAAGGGGTTCTCATCATAAATCCGACTTATGAATCTTTTTTACCTATAAGAGGAAGTTCTTTATCTAAGCGTTGATATAAATTCATAATGACTTTTTTACTGTAGCCAAAGTCTATAGGTAATAAAAGTGTTTCGGTTGTAACCGCGAAGTCAATCGCTGTTTCAAACGGTCTTACAGAGACAACAGTTGCAACCACAAAGGCTTTTCTTCCTTTTTTTATTGAAATGCTTATTTCCCCTCGTTCTTCTGATACAGAGTTAATATGGTAACCATCTAAATGATTAATAACCTTTTTTACAGCATCAATCGCCTTTTTATTTGTTGTTTTATAATAATGACTTCTTAACTGCTCGTCCGAATGTTTGTCTCTCGTCTCGCTGTGATTAGAAAAAAACGTTTGCAATCCCATTAGTTCCACTCCCTATTTTTATCTATATAAATGAAAATTACTGTTCTAAATGTAAAAAAGAGGTGTAATTTATACACCTCTTTCTATTTTAGTTGATTCTTATTTATTTTTAAAGTACTTTTACTTGTGCTGGCTTTACTTGTACTGGTCCCATACCACGTGGAAGTTCAATATTCTCGCGTGTTTGTGCACCAAGTGCCTCAGCAATATAGTCTGCAGCAATATTCGGATCTAAATCTCCACATGTGTACACATCTATACTTGCGTATCCATGTTCAGGAAAACTGTGAATCGTTAGATGTGATTCAGAGATGATAACAACACCACTAACTCCCTGTGGAGCAAATTTGTGAAAAGCTACTTCACGAATTTCTGCACCTGACTTTAGTGCCGCTTGAACAAAAGTTTCTTCAATACCTTGCATGTCGTTTAATTTTTCAAAATCGCAACCCCATAATTCAGAGATTACATGACGTCCCATAGTTTCCATAATTTAATTGTTCCCCCTCTTACCATAATTTCGATGAGTTCTTCGCGTAAAGCATGAGCATAACTACCACGGGGGAAAGTTAGTCCAGAGAGGTCCTAACCCTTTAAGTAGCTACAAAAGCATAAGCTTTTAAGAAGTTCACGAAAACTAGTATACTAAGTTTATATACATTTAGCAATACGTTTTATTAAACTAAATAATAAAACCTTCCCACAATTGGGAAGGTTTTTGATTTAACCGACTTTTGCTTCAGTTTTTTGGATAATTTTTTCGCCAACAAATTTGACTAAATCTACGACTCTACAAGAATATCCCCATTCATTATCGTACCAAGCTAATACCTTTACCTTACGCTCACCTATGACCATTGTAGATAACCCATCGACAATAGACGAATGTGGATTTGTATTAAAGTCAATGGAAACTAATGGTTCAGTCGTAAAATCCAAGATCCCTTTTAATGCCCCAACGGATGCAGTTATAAAAGCCTCATTAATTTCTTCAATCGTTACATCTCGTTCAACATCTACAACTAAATCAACTAAAGAAACATTAGGAGTTGGTACACGTAATGCCATTCCATGTAATTTTCCTTTTAGTTCTGGCAATACAAGTGATAATGCTTTTGCCGCTCCAGTCGATGTCGGAATAATAGATTGTGCACAAGCTCTTGCTCTTCTTAAATCTTTATGTGGATTATCGATATTTTTTTGGTCATTTGTATAAGCATGAACTGTTGTCATTAAACCGTTCACAATTCCAAACTGCTCGTTTAAAACTTTTGCAACTGGTGCTAAGCAATTTGTTGTACAAGAAGCGTTTGAAATGATTGCATGATTTTCATGATCATATTTGTCTTCATTTACACCCATTACAATTGTAACATCCTCATCCTTACCAGGTGCAGTTAAGATGACTTTTCTGGCACCAGCCTGTAAATGAAGGCTCGCTTTTTCCTTTGAATTAAATTTTCCTGTTGCCTCAATCACAATATCTATATTTAATCTTTTCCAAGGAAGCTCTAAAGGATCACGGGAGCTAAGAAGCTGAATACGCTTACCATTCACCAATAATGAGTCGTCCTGTGGAATGATTTCCGCATCGAACTTACCATGGTTTGTATCATATTTTATTAGATGTGCTAGTGTGTCCGCAGGGTAGCTTGCATTGATAGCGATTATTTCTAAAGTATCATCCATAATTGCTTTTCTAAATACCATTCTTCCAATACGGCCAAATCCATTGATTGCGATTCTTGGCTTCATCAAAACCCCTCCACGATATATGTTATACTTTTTGTTGTTATTTTCTACGATTAGTATAACACATTAAAATAGATATGTAACACTTTAATTCATTTTTTTATAAAATTGGTCATTTATACGTCCTTTAGGCTATTTCATATGGTTATTTGACCTAGGTAAATAAGGTATCTTGTATAAAGATATAGACTCCAAATTGAGTACAAACAAACTCATTCTGTAAACAGAATAATAATAATAAAACTCATCTTAAAATATTAGTCTGGATAGTCTTCGGACAAGAGAAGGTCAAAACAGCATGGGTGCATCGGGGGCGGATAGATGCACAGGGGAGGTGCTAAGTCAGTGGGGCTTTGTTCGAAGTGGAGGTATCTTCGGACACAGGAGTGCAATATATGCGTGAATGGGTCTGAAGTTGAGAGATCTTCGGACAATGGATGGATAAATTTGCGCACTGGTGTCGGAGGTTGAGGCTGCTTCAGACAATTGGTTGCTAAATTTGCGTTGCTGTGGCCGAAGTTATGCTATCTTCGGACAATGATTAGCTATATCTGCGAGGACGTGTCCGAAGTTCTGCTAGCTTCGGACAATGGATGGCTAAATATGCGCGGCTGTGGCCGAAGTTATGCTATCTTCGGACAATGATTAGCTAAATCTCCTTAGTCGTGTCCGAAGTTGAGGTAACTTCAGACAAAAAATGGCTAAATTAAGCGACTTTGTCCGAAGTTGTGCTAGCTTCAGACAAAGATCAACTAAATATGCGCAGACGTGTCCGAAGTTCAACTAGCTTCAGACAAAGATTAACTAAATATGCGCAGACGTGTCCGAAGTTGTGCTTTCTTCGGACAATGAACAGCTAAATC